>NZ_RZOL01000217.1:0-10099 GCF_004022985.1 Mesorhizobium sp. M7A.F.Ca.ET.027.02.1.1
GCGGCGGCACGATTGCGATGCCGGCGGGCCTGGGTTCAACGGACTTGGCCGGCTTGCGTGGCGCCGGCACCGCTTCGGCGACATCATCGGTCTCGTCCGCACCGCGGCCACCCAAAAGCGTCGCCAGCAGGCCGCGCGCCGGCCTGCGTTGGCCGCCGTCGGCACTTGCCAGGTCGATGTTGGGCGTGCCGGCGCCCTTGCGCGATTTGTAGGCGGCAAACGCCTGCCCATAACCGGGCAGCGGTTTGCCGTCGCTCGGCACATGCAAGGTGTTGCCGTTCGGGAATACCCTTGCGAGTTCCTGGCGGCTGATGCCCGGCCAATGCCGCACATTGCCGACATCCATATGTATGAAAGGCGAGCCCGAGGTAGGGTAATAGCCTACGCCGCCGCCCTGCATCTTCAGGCCGATGTCGCGCAGCTTCTTCAGCGGCACATCCGGCAGGAAGAAGTCCATCGCACGGCCAACCATGTGTTGGCTTTCCCGAGCCACGCCCTTCGAGCGGCTGCGCAGCATGGCGTTCGTCGCTGGCGACCGATAGGCGCTGACCACGTGGATATAGGCTCTCGAGCCGCTGGCGCGATAGGCCTGCCAGACAAGATCGAGCAGGCGCGGATCCATCTTCGTCGGTTCGTTGCGACGCCAGTCGCGCAGCATGAGATTGATCTTCTTCAATCCCGCCGGATCATAGCGCCCATTGCGCTTGAAGACGATTTCAGCCCTCTCGCCCGTATGGAGATGTTGAATCTTCAAAGCACGCGTCTCCGCGAACGCGCCGGTGACACACAGGCAAAGGAACGCTGCGATGATGGCAGGCAGTGTCCAAAGACGGGAAGCACGGGGGGCGTTTTGCACGTTTTCGCTCACGTTCATGCCTTGCACGTTCTTGTTTCGGGCGATTTCAGGTTCCGCCCAGATGAAGAGCCTTTCAGCCCTCTTCCTGACAAGCATGGACTTGACCGACGCAGACAGGCGTCCATGCCACAACACGTCATGTTGATGAACAGCATCTTGGTTAACGAATCGTGTCGCTTCCGAGAACGCGTTTCGGCTGGAGTTGCCTGTGGCAGCCATTTTCTGGAGCAATGCACGGCTGATGAGGTCCGCCAGCACGACGGCCGCGCCGTTCCCATGTAGCCGCCTCGCCCTCGCAAATGCAGAGAACGAATGTGCGGCAACAAGGATGTTGGAAACTGGTGCTGCGAGAGAGGATTGAACTCTCGACCTCTCCCTTACCAAGGGAGTGCTCTACCACTGAGCTACCGCAGCCGCTGATGGCGGGGCTTCTGCCATATCGAACCGGCAAGCGCAAGGCCAAGCGCAACGCTTCTGTGAAAGCCTTTGCCGGATAGCTTTTAATGACATGGCAGTGCCACAATGTTGGCTATCCCTGAACAGCAAGCTGGTGGGTCGCCGGCGGCGACGGGGCGATGGACGACAAGGCAATTCCAGTGAAAAAGGATGGTCCACCGAAAAACAGCGCAACAATCCGCAAGGATCGGCTGGCCGAGCAATTGCGCGCCAATCTGCAGAAGCGCAAGGCGCAGTCACGCTCGCGGCGCACCGGCGATGCCGACGAGCGGCCGGACGGGCTCGCTGCATCGAAGGAAATACAAAAAGATTAACTCAAATCGGCCACTCTTGGCCCGGGGTGGGCGAAATCCCATTTCTTGAACCAGCGTAATTCTTGAACCAGATTGGCCAATGGTCTAGACGGGCCGCTACTCAAACGATTGAACCGGCCCTTTTTGGCCGAGAGGGACGTTCTTCCATGGATCGCATCAGAATTGTCGGGGGCAACGAGCTCTCCGGAAGCATTCCGATCTCGGGCGCGAAAAACGCGGCGCTGCCTTTGATGATCGCCTCGCTTTTGACCGACGACACGCTGACGCTGGAAAACGTGCCGCATCTGGCCGATGTCGAGCAACTGATCCGCATCCTGGGCAACCACGGCGTCGATTATTCGGTCAATGGCCGCCGCGAGAAGCAGAATGAGGGCTATTCGCGCACCATCAACTTCTCCGCCCGCAACATCGTCGACACCACAGCGCCCTACGAGCTGGTGTCGAAGATGCGCGCCTCGTTCTGGGTGATCGGCCCGCTGCTGGCCCGCATGGGCGAAGCCAAAGTGTCGCTGCCGGGCGGTTGCGCCATCGGCACGCGGCCGGTCGATCTGTTCCTCGAGGGCCTGCAGGCGCTGGGTGCCGACATCGACGTCGACACCGGCTATGTCATCGCCAAGACAAGGAATGGCCGGCTTGTCGGCAACCGCTATATCTTCCCGAAGGTCTCGGTCGGCGCCACCCATGTGCTGATGATGGCCGCGGCGCTCGCCAAGGGCGAGACGGTGCTGGAAAACGCGGCTTGCGAGCCCGAGATCGTCAACCTCGCCGAGTGCCTCAATGCCATGGGTGCGAAGATTTCCGGCGCCGGAACGCCAACCATCACCATCGACGGCGTCGAATCGCTGTCGGGAGCGCGCGTGCGCGTCATCCCCGACCGCATCGAGACCGGCACCTATGCCATGGCCGTCGCCATGACCGGCGGCGACGTCGTGCTCGAAGGTGCGCGTCCGGACCTGCTGCAGACGGCACTGGACGTGATCGCCCAGACGGGTGCGGAGATCACGCCGACCAATTCCGGCATCCGTGTGAAGCGCAACGGCGCCGGCATTTCGCCGGTCGACGTGACGACGGCGCCGTTTCCGGCCTTCCCGACCGATTTGCAGGCGCAGTTCATGGGCCTGATGACGATGGCCAAGGGCAAGTCGCGGATCACCGAGACGATCTTCGAGAACCGCTTCATGCATGTGCAGGAACTGGCGCGGCTCGGCGCTCATATCACGCTTTCGGGCCAGACGGCGATCGTCGACGGCGTGCCGAAGCTGAAGGGCGCGCCGGTCATGGCGACCGATCTTCGCGCCTCGGTGTCGCTGGTCATCGCCGGCCTGGCGGCGGAAGGCGAGACCACGGTCAACCGTGTCTACCACCTCGACCGCGGCTTCGAGCGGCTGGAAGAAAAACTGTCCAACTGCGGCGCGGTGATCGAACGGATTTCGGCATAGCCCGCCACCTCGGCTCCTCTCCAGCAACGCAGGAGATTGGCGAGATCCTTCGCGGCAGCGTCCTTCTCCCCGTCACTATACGGGGAGAAGTGCCCGGCAGGGCGATGAGGGGCAGCGCAGACCTGCAGCTGTTGGTGCGGTTGCACCGATCGCCAAGACCGCCTAACAGAAGGCTGAACAATCAACCTTCAGGTGCGAAATCCGCATGACCGGCCTTAAGCTTATCGCGCTCGACGACCAGGACCTGAGCATCGTTTCGGCTCATGTCCAGGATGCCGTGCTGAAAGTCAGCGACCTCGAATTCCTGCCCGCGGCCAAGCGTTTCCTGCTGACCATGAACCGTTTCGTCTGGGAGGCAAAATCCGGCCTGTTTCGCCAGCACAATGAGCGACGGCAGGCCGTGCTGCATTTCGACCGCGTGCTCGGCGCCAAGACCAGCGGCATCGACCGCGACAAGCCTGCGGAAGTCCTGTCGCTGCTGGCGATCAGCTTCATCGAGATCAGCAAGCCGGCCGGCATCGTCGAGCTGATCTTCTCGGGCGGCGGTGCGATCATGCTCGACGTCGAATGCATCGAGGCCCGCCTTGCCGACATTGGCGGGGCGTGGGAAGCCACCTCGCGCCCCATCCACAAGACCTGAGCGTCCGATGGCCATCACGCTTCGTCAGTCCGACGCCGATTTCGAACAGCGTTTCGCCGCCTTCCTGTTGACCAAGCGGGAAGTGTCCGCCGACGTCGATGCAGCGGTGGGCGCCATCATCGCGCGCGTGCGCGCCGAGGGCGACGCGGCGCTGATCGACTATTCACGGAAATTCGATCGCGCCGATCTGGCTGGACTGGGCATCGCCGTTTCGAAGGACGACATCGCCCAGGCCTACAAGGCCGCCGACCCAAAGACGATCGAGGCGCTGGAATTCGCGCGCGACCGCATCCGCTCGCATCATGAGCGGCAGCGACCAAAGGATGACCGCTATACGGATGCCGCCGGCGTCGAGCTCGGCTGGCGCTGGACGGCGGTCGAGGCGGTTGGGCTCTATGTGCCGGGCGGCACGGCGAGCTATCCAAGCTCGGTGCTGATGAACGCCGTGCCGGCCAAGGTGGCCGGCGTCGAGCGCATCGTCATGGTCGTACCGGCGCCGGGCGGCATCATCAATCCGCTGGTGCTGGTGGCGGCCGACATATCAGGCGTGTCGGAAATCTACCGTGTCGGCGGCGCGCAGGCGATCGCCGCCCTTGCCTACGGCACCGAAACGATCAGGCCGGTCGCCAAGATCGTCGGCCCGGGCAATGCCTATGTCGCGGCGGCCAAACGCCAGGTGTTCGGCGCCGTCGGCATCGACATGATCGCCGGGCCGTCGGAAGTACTCGTCGTGGCCGACGGCAGCAACGATCCGGACTGGATCGCGGCCGACCTGCTGGCCCAGGCCGAGCACGATGCATCGGCGCAATCGATCCTGGTCACCGACGATCCAGCCTTCGGCATCGCTGTCGAACAAGCCGTCGAGCGCCAGTTGCAGAGCCTGCCACGCGCCGAGACGGCGGCGGCGAGCTGGCGTGATTTTGGTGCGGTGATCCAGGTGTCGACCATCGACGCCGCGCTGCCGCTGGTCGACCGCATCGCCGCCGAACATGTCGAACTGGCCATCGACGACGCCGAGGGCTTCCTGTCGCGGATGCGCAACGCGGGTGCGGTCTTTCTCGGCCGCCACACGCCGGAAGCCATCGGCGACTATGTGGGCGGCTCCAACCATGTGCTGCCGACGGCGCGCTCGGCGCGCTTCTCGTCCGGTCTGTCGGTGCTCGATTTCGTCAAGCGCACGTCGATCCTCAAGCTTGGACCGGAACAGTTGCGGATCTTGGCGCCGGCGGCGATTGCGCTGGCCAAGGCGGAAGGCCTTGACGCGCATGGACGCTCCGTCGCCATACGGTTGAACATGTAGGCGGCGATGTCTGGCCCCGATCAAACCCGCGCCAGGCTGATCGATGTCGAACTCGATGAATCGATCGGCCGGTCGACACCCGATGTCGAGCATGAACGCGCGGTGGCGATCTTCGACCTGATCGAGGAGAACAGTTTTCAGCCCGTCAGTGACAGCGGCGACGGCCCTTACCGGCTGAAACTGTCGCTGGCCGAGCAGCGCCTGGTGTTTGCCGTGGCGCGCGAGGATGGCACCGCCGTCGTCACCCATATCCTGTCGCTGACGCCGCTCAGGCGCATCGTCAAGGACTATTATATGATCTGCGAAAGCTACTACGACGCCATCCGTTCCTCGACGCCGAGCCACATCGAGGCGATCGACATGGGCCGCCGCGGCCTGCACAATGAAGGCTCGCAAACGCTGATGGACCGGTTGTCCGGCAAGATCGACATCGACTTCGATACGGCGCGCCGGCTGTTCACGCTTGTCTGCGTGCTGCACTGGCGGGGCTAGCCCTGGCACCCGGCGTCCTGCCCCGTTCGATCCTGTTCCTGTGCGGCATGAATGCCGTGCGCTCGCCAATGGCAGAGCAACTGGCGCGCCGCATGCTGCCGGCCACCGTCTTTGTCGCTTCGGCAGGCGTTCGCGCCGGCGAGCGCGATCCATTCGTCGATGCGGTGCTTGCCGAAGACGGTCTCACGCTGGGCGAGCGCCATCCAAGGACGATGGACGATCTCGAGGACGACTATTTCGACCTCATCGTCACGCTGGCGCCGGAAGCACACCACGCCGCACTTGAACTCACCCGCTCGCTCGCTGTCGAGGTCGAATACTGGCCGACGCCGGACCCGACCGACGCCAGCGGCACCCGCGAACAGATCATGGCTAGTTATCGCGACGTGCGCGAGCGGCTGAAGGTGCGCATAGGCCGACGTTTTCTGCTTCCAGGAGCAAAAAACGCGACGGATTAAGCGTGTTCACAAGCGGACGATTATCATATAGGTTCCGCCGAAATTCCGGCCAGGGTGCTGGAACTACCATCCAAGCAAAGGTATCGAATGCCGAAGGAAGAAGTCCTCGAGTTTCCGGGTGTCGTGACGGAATTGTTGCCGAACGCGATGTTCCGGGTAAAGCTCGAAAACGAACACGAAATCATCGCCCATACGGCCGGCCGCATGCGCAAGAACCGCATCCGCGTGCTGACCGGCGACAAGGTTCTGGTCGAGATGACGCCATACGACCTGACCAAGGGCCGCATCACCTATCGTTTCAAGTAAGCAAAGCCCGACTGGTCCGCGATGAGCATTTTGCAGAAGCTGGTGCTTGCCTCGGGTTCGCCGCGCCGGATCGAGCTCTTGCAGCAGGCCGGCATCGAGCCGGACCGCGTGCTGCCGGCCGATGTCGACGAAACGCCGTTGCGTGCCGAGCATCCGCGCTCGCTGGCCAAGCGGCTGTCGAGGGAAAAGGCCGAGAAGGCGTTCGCCTCGCTGCAGACCGAAGCCGACTACGCGCCAGGTTTCGTGCTGGCCGCCGACACGGTGGTTGCCGTCGGACGGCGCATCCTGCCCAAGGCGGAAACCCTCGACGACGCTGCCAACTGCCTCGGGCTGTTGTCGGGCCGTTCGCACCGGGTCTATTCCGGCATCTGCCTGATCACCCCGGGTGGCAAGCTGCGCCAACGGCTGGTCGAGACGCGGGTGCGTTTCAAGCGGCTGCCGCGCGAAGAGATTGACGCCTATGTCGCCTCGGGCGAATGGCGCGGCAAAGCGGGTGGTTACGCGGTCCAGGGCCTCGCCGGCGCCTTCGTCGTCAAGCTGGTCGGCTCCTACACCAATATCGTTGGCCTGCCGCTCTATGAGACCGTCGCGCTGTTGAGCGGCGAAGGCTTCAAGGTGCATGGCGGCTGGCTGGCGGGACCCCGGCTGTGAATTCCGATCCCAAAGTCACGCCCTTGCGCCCGAAGCGCCCCTGCCCCGAATGCGGCAAGCCCTCGGCGCGCGACACCTTTCCGTTCTGCTCGACACGCTGCAAGGACATCGACCTCAACCGCTGGCTGAAGGGCGCTTACGTCATCAAGGCTCGCGACGACGAGGAAGAAACGGACCCCGACGATTCGAAATGAGCCGGGCGCCGCCGATCAGGCGGCGGCCTCGCTCTTGCGGTTCGTCCGCGCCCAGGCCGGCAGCCAGTCACCGTGGGCGGCCAGGAGATCATCGACCAGGGACCAGATCTGGTCGAGATCGAGTTCGGCCGCGGTATGCGGGTCCATCATTGCCGCGTGGTAGATGTGCTCGCGGTTTTCCGTCATCAGCGCCCGCACCGTCAGTTCCTGCACGTTGATGTTGGTGCGCATCAGCGCGGTCAATTGCGGCGGCAGCTCGCCGATATAGGTCGGCTGGATGCCTGAGGCATCTACCAGGCACGGCACTTCGGCGGCGCAATCGCGGGGCAGCGAGGTGATGCAGCCATTGTTGCGGACATTGCCGTAGATCACTGACGGCTCGCCGGTCCAGACCGAATTCATGATCGACGAGGCATATTCCTTGGACTGCTCGACTTCGATGCGATCGGCCGAGCGATAGGCCTCAGCCTGTCCCTTCCAGCGCTCGATCTGTTCGATGCAGCGCTTGGGATACTCATCCAGCGGGATGCCGTACTTCTCGATCAGGTCGGGGCGCCCTTCCTTGATGAAATAGGGCGTGTATTCGGCGAAATGTTCCGAGCTCTCGGTGACGAAATAGCCGAGCCGGGTCAGCATCTCGTAGCGCACCTTGTTGGGGCAGCGCGGGTTCCAGCCGGGCTTGGGCGCGCGGCCTTCGCGATAGGCGCGCACGAGATCTGGGTAGAGGTTGCGGTAGGAACCGTCCGGCTGGCGATGCTCGAACTTCAGGTAGAACGCCATGTGGTTGATGCCGGCCGAGCGATAGCGGATGCCTTCGTAGGGAATGTCGAGGTCTTCAGCCAGTTCCATGGCCGTGCCTTGCACCGAATGGCAGAGGCCGACCTGCCTGATGTCGGGATATTTCTCCGATATCGCCCAGGTGTTGATCGCCATCGGGTTGACATATTGCAGCATGATCGCCTGCGGGCAGACGGCGAGCATATCTTCACACACCTTCCACAGATGCGGCACGGTCCGGAGGCCCCGCATGATGCCGCCCACCCCCAGCGTGTCGGCGATCGTCTGGCGCAGGCGGTATTTCTTCGGCACCTCGAAGTCGGTGACCGTGCAGGGCTCATAGCCGCCGATCTGGAAGGCGACGACGACGAAATCGGCGTCGGCCAGCGCCTTGCGCTGGTCCGAATGGGTCTCGGTCTTCGCCTTGACGCCGAGCGTCGCGATCAGCTTGTTGACGACGATGGCGCTCTCTTCCAGCCGCTGCGGATTGATGTCCATCAGCGCGATCGTCGCGCCCGAAAGCGACGGGCGCTGCAGCACGTCGCCGACAATGTTCTTCATGAACACCGTCGAGCCGGCGCCGATGAACGTGATCTTGGGATTCCTTGCCATGCTAACCTCCGGCATATGTTCAGGCCACGTCGAAAGCGGCCCTGACGAGCCGTTCGGTGTAGGCGGTCTTGGGATTGGACAGGACGTCGTCGACGGGGCCCTGCTCGACGATCTTGCCGTTCTGCATGACGATCACGCGATGGCACAGGGCGCGCACCACCTTGAGGTCGTGCGAGATGAAGAGGTAGCTGAGGCCGCGCTCGTCCTGCAGCTTGCGCAGGAGGTCGATGATCTGCGCCTGGACGGAGAGGTCGAGCGCCGATGTCGGCTCGTCGAGCAGGATGAATTCGGGTTCGAGCGCGATGGCGCGGGCGATGGCGATGCGCTGCCGCTGGCCGCCGGAGAATTCATGCGGAAACCGCGACAGTATATCGCCCGGCATGCCGGCGCTGACCAGCGCGTCGCGCACCCGTTCGACCCGCTCGCGCCGCGTCGCCCCTATGCTGTTGACAATCAGCCCTTCCTCGATGATCTGGCCGATCGTCATGCGCGGGTTGAGCGAGGAAAACGGATCCTGGAAGACGATCTGCATGCGCGAGCGCAGCGGCCGCATCTCGGCACGCGACAGGCCATGGATCGGCTTGCCGTCGAAATGGATCTCGCCGCGCTTGGCGTCGATCAAGCGGAGCAAGGCCTGGCCGAAGGTGGTCTTGCCGGAGCCGGATTCGCCGACCAGCCCCAGCGTCTCATGGCGACAGAGTTTCAGGCCGAGATCGTCGACGGCGACCAGTTCTCGCCAGTCCGGCTTCAGGAAGGTGCCGTGGCGCAGCATGAATGAGACGTGCACGCCGCTCGCCTCGAGGATGGTGCCGCAGCCCTCCGGAAGGGGTTTCGGCTGCCCATGCGGCTCTGAAGCCAGCAGCCGTCTCGTATAGGGGTGCTGTGGGTTGGCGAACAGCCGTTCGGTGACGTTGTGCTCGCACATTTCGCCATGCTGCATGACATAGACGTAGTCGGAGAACTGGCGCACCACGGTCAGGTCGTGGGTGATCAGGATCACCGCCATACGCAGCTCTTTCTGCAGGCTGCGGATCAGGTTCAGGATCTGCGCCTGGACGGTGACATCGAGCGCTGTGGTCGGCTCATCGGCGATCAGCACATCGGGATTGTTGGCCAGCGCCATGGCGATCATCACCCGCTGACGTTGCCCGCCCGATAGCTGGTGCGGGTATTGCTTGAGCCGCGCGGCGGGATCGGGAATCTGCACATGCTGCAGAAGTTCCAGTGCGCGCGCCCAGGCCTGCTTGCGGCTGACTTTGCGATGCACCCGGATCGCCTCGACGATCTGGCTGCCGACCGTATAGATCGGGTTGAGCGAGCTCATCGGCTCCAGGAAGATCATCGAGATGCGGTTGCCGCGCAGCTTGCGCCGGGCGCTCTCGGGAAATTTCAGGATGTTTTGCCCGTCATAGCAGACGCTCGATCCGGGGGACACGGTGGCGCGCCGCGACAGAAGGCCCATGACGGTGCGCGCCGTCACCGACTTGCCCGAACCGGATTCGCCGACGATGGCGATCGTCTCGCCGCGATAGAGCTGAAACGAGATGTCCTTGACCGCGTCGACGACGCCATGCTCGACCTTGAAGGCCACGGCGACGTTGCGA
>NZ_RZOL01000218.1:0-10059 GCF_004022985.1 Mesorhizobium sp. M7A.F.Ca.ET.027.02.1.1
AACAAACCGAAGCCGCTCATCCATGATGCCAGTCTCTCGCCAAACCATCGCCGGTCCTCCCGGCGGACAAGAAAACTGTCACCCATCTAATCAGTCCATTCTGTTACCTATCTATCCGGTTCGGACACAGCTCTCTTCTCCCCGTCGTTATACGGGGAGAAGGTGCCGGCAGGCGGATGGGGGGCGGCGCTGGCCTTTGCAAATTGATTTGATTGATAAATCAATTCTTGCCAGCGTTGGCCTTGCCAAGGACCTGGAGTCCCGCCAGCCTCTCTGCCTCCGCCACCACCTCCACCGGCATCACACGCTTCCCGGGCGCGGCCAAAAGCGTCGACGCATATTGCCCGCGCGGACCCGTCAACCCGGGCTCGGTCGCCAGGAACACCGCAACCGTTGGCAGGCCGAAGGCGCTGGCGAGATGGGTCAGCCCGGTGTCGGCGCCGATGACCAGTTCCGAGCGGCCGATGAACGCAGCGATGTCGGCCAGCGGTGACTTTGGCACCACAACTGTCGATGGCACTGCCTTGGCAATGGCTTCGGCCACGGCCTTCTCGCGCTCGTTCGACCAGGTCGTGACCGGCGTTATCCCCCGCTCAATCAGGAGGCGCGCGGTTTCAATCCAGTCTTCGGCCGGCCATTTCTTGTCTTCGCGGCTGGTGCCGTGCAGCAGGAAGGCGGTTTTTCCGGCGATGCCCGCCAGAGTGCCGACGGGCGGCACGATGCCGGAGTCCAGGGTCGAAAGATCGGGCTGATAGCCGAGCGCCAGCCCGAACAGCCGCCGTATCCGTTCGATGGCGTGCAGGTCGCGCGGCACGGGATAAGTGGCATCGTAGAACAGCGTCGCAGAAGGTTCGCGCGCGCTCGAACGGTCGAAGCCGGCAATGGGGGCGCCGGCTTGCCTTGCCACCACAGCCGATTTCAGGAGGCCTTGCGCATCGATGACGAGGTCGTAACGGCAATCGCGCAAGGTGCGGCGCAGGGCGGCCGCCTCGCGCCAGGTGCCGCTATCGAGCAGCGCCTTGCGCCAGCGCCGGATCGCCACCGTGTGGATCCGATCGATCGCCGGGTGAAGCGTGGCGATACCGGCAAATGCCTCTTCGACGCACCAGTCGAAGGACAGGTCCGGGCGGTTGCGACGAGCATCCTCGACGGCCGGAAAGGTGTGGATGACATCGCCCATCGACGACGTCTTGACGATCAGCACCTTCATGCCGCGGCCGGGATGTCCAGCAGCCGGTGCGCCGCTGCTGCGACCTGGCCGACTTCAAGCGTCTTCAGGCAGTTGAGGTGGCCGAGCGGGCAGACCTTCTGGTGGCAGGGCGAGCACGACAGGCCAAGCCAGACCAACTCGCGGCGTTCCCCCAGCGGCGGCGTGTTCTCAGGCGAGGTCGAGCCGTAGACGGCGACGATCGGCGTGCCGACGGCGGCCGCGACATGCATCAGCCCGCTGTCGTTGGACACGGCCAGCCTCGCGGCTGATATCAGGTCGATGGCGTCCTCCAGCCGCGTCTGTCCGGCGAGATCGACGAGGCCGGGGGCCAGGGCCGCGATCTCCGCCGTCACGTCGCGGTCGTTCTTCGAGCCGAACAGAGCGACCTTCAAGCCTTTGCCCATGAAATCGCGGGCAAGTCCGGCATAGCTTTCGCTGGGCCAGCGCTTGGCCGGGCCGAATTCCGCACCGGGCATCAGGGCCACGAATTTCTGCGGCGCCAGGCCGAAACGGCCGAGCAGGTCGACCTGGTTTTTCGTGTCCACGCTAAGCCGTGGCGCCCGGAAAGTGCCGCCCTGGGCGAGACCGAAATAGGCCTGCGCTGTGCGTCGTTTCACGCCATCGGGCAGCGGCACAATGTCGGTCAACAGGCCGTAACGCATCTCGCGTAAATTGCCGACACGGCGCGGAATACGGGCAAAGAACGGGATCAGCGCCGACTTCCAGCTGCCCGGCAGGATATAGGCCATGTCGTAGCGGCCGCGTAGCAGCCGGCCGAAGCGGCGGCGATGGGTGAATTCGAGCGCACCGGGTTTGAGCGGAAAGTCGATCTGCTGGCGGATTTCGGGCATGCGCTTGACCAGCGGCGCGGCCCAGGCCGGCGCCAGCACATCGATGGGGGCGTTGGGATGCAACTCCTTCAGCGCCGAAAACAGGCACTGTGCCATCACCATGTCGCCCACCCAGCGTGGGCCGATCACGAGGATCGTTGGGCTTTCAGCCATTCGACATAGTCTCTGACACCGGTTTCCACTGTCCGGAATTGGCCGTTATAACCGGCCGCGCGCAAACGGGACATATCAGCTTGCGTAAAGCTCTGGTAGCTGCCCTTGAGATGGTCGGGAAAGGGGATGAATTCAATCTCGCCTTTACCCAACGTGTCGATCACCGTTTCGGCTATGGCGCGGAAGGGCTGGGCACGGCCGGTGCCGCAATTGAAGATGCCGCTTGAGCCCTGTTTCCACAGCCACAGATTGACGTCGGCAACGTCGCCGACGTGGATGAAGTCACGGCTTTGTTCGCCGGGTCCGAACCCGTCATAGGCGCCGAACAGTTTCGGGTTCTGGCCTTGCTCGACCTGGTTGAACAGATGGAAGGCGACGGAGGCCATGGCGCCCTTATGCGCCTCGCGCGGGCCATAGACGTTGAAGTAGCGCAAGCCCACGATCTGTGAATGGTCGGTATCGAAGGCGGTGCGCCCGGCGAACACGGTTCGCCTGACGTAATCGTCGAACAGCTTCTTGGAATAGGCGTATACGTTGAGCGGCCGCTCGAGCGCGGGATCCTCGCGAAACTCCGAGCCGCCGCCATAGACGGAAGCCGAGGAGGCATAAAGGAAAGGCACGCGCAGCGCCTGGCTTGCATGCAGCAGCCGTTTCGAGAAGGCGTAATTCACCTCCATCATAAATTTGCCGTTCCACTCGGTGGTGGTCGAGCAGGCGCCCTGGTGGAACACCGCCTCGATGCGGCCGAGCGAGCCGGCCTCCATGCGGTCCAGGAAATCGTTCTTGTCGAGATAGTCGGCGATCTTGAGATCGGCAAGATTGGCGATCTTGTGACCGTCGGTAAGGTCGTCGACGACGAGGATGTCGTCATGCCCTTCGGCATTCAGCGCGGCGACGATGTTGGAGCCGATCATGCCGGCGCCGCCCGTGACGATGATCATGGAGGGCCTCTGGTTGCTTGCGATTCCGGTCCTTATAGGGGAGGCTAGGCGGGCTGTCGACAAAGCCAGGTGCATGCGCCTGTCCTGCCACTTTATGCGCTTGTCTGTTCTGTCTGTTTTGTCTATTATGGACAAAACAGGGTATCCCATGAAAAACTATCCATCGACCGATCTGAAACAGAATCTTGGAGATGTGCTTGCAGCTGCCAGCCAGCAGCCGGTCTCCATCACTCGCCACAACAAGCCGAGATACGTCCTGATGAGCATCGAGGCCTACGAAGCGCGCTTCGGCAACGAGAGCCGCCGCGTCTACGCTGCGGAGGATGCCCCGACCGAACATGTCGAGATGCTCGAGGAGTACGCCGCGGAATTGGACCGTGATTAAACCCGCCGCTGCGGACGTCTGGCGATATCCATATCTTTGGCATCGCCAACACGGAGACGGCGAGACCGAAGGCCGGAAGTCACGGCCTGTGGCCTTTGTGGCTGTCCTGCCTGGGAAAGCCGGCGGTACGAACCTCTTCATCCTTGCAATCACTTCCACGCAGCCGGGCCGTGATCGCGTTGCCGTCAGCATCCCGGAAATTGAACGCCACCGTGCGGGCCTCGACCCTATGCCCCTTTGGGTCATGGTCGATGAGTACAATCATGATATCCTGGAAGCGTCGGCCTATTTCGAGCCGGGTGCGCGAATCGGCGCGTTCAGCCCGTCATTTCACAAGAAAATTATGTTCGCTTTTACTGCGGTTGTCCGCACGGGTCAGTCCAAAGCCATTCCCGCGCGCGGACTGAATCGACAGAACAGAGCACGATCGTGAGGGACCAAAAATGCCATCGACCGAACTGCTCATCGCGTTTTTCGCCACCACGGCGATTTTCGCCTACATTCCAGGCCCGGCCATGCTCTATGCGGCCGCGCAGACGATGGCGCGCGGCCGCTGGTCCGGCCTGACGGCGGCACTTGGCATTCATCTGGGCGGCTACGTGCATGTTTTCGCCGCGGCTGCCGGGCTGTCGGTGCTGTTTCATGCCGTGCCGACGCTGTACCTGGCGGTCAAGCTGGTCGGCGCGCTCTATCTGATCTGGCTTGGCGTCTCGCTGTTTCGCAAGCGCGTGGAGGGCGATGCGGCGCTGCCCGCGATCGAGCGCAAATCGGCACGGCGTGCCTTTTTCGAGAGCATCACCGTCGAGGTGCTCAATCCGAAGACAGCGATCTTCTTCATGGCGTTCCTGCCGCAATTCATCGACGCCTCGGCGGCGTTTCCGGTCTGGCTGCAGTTCGTCGTGCTCGGCACGATCGTCAATCTGATGTTCTCTTCGGCCGATATCGTCTGTGTGTTCCTGGCGGGCGCCGTGATCGGCCGTTTGCGGCGTTCGAGCCGCGCACAGCGGCTGATGCAACGGGCGGGAGGGGCTGTGCTGGTCGGGCTGGGCGTCCATGTCGCCCTGCAGAAGAGCTGACCGCCCGAGCCTGCCGGGATCATGCCCTGCCGTTGCGCTGCGTGAATTTGCGGTATATCGGCTTTCGCCATGAACGATCCGACCAGTCGATTGATGAGCACTTATGAGATTGAAATCGGCCTTTTCCCTGTGTTGCCAGTGACATGATCAAGCACAATCCGCCTTCTCCCGAACCGTTGCACCGCGCCATTGCGCGGTTCGGCCAGGCCACAGTGCTGGTGGTCGGCGACTTCATCCTCGATCGTTTCGTCAACGGCGTCATCGAGCGGATCTCGCCGGAGGCGCCGATACCGGTGCTGCACGGGCGCGGCGAGACCTCGACCATGGGCGGCGCCGGCAATGTCGTGGCCAACATCGTTTCGCTCGGCGCTGCCGCTATTCCCGTCTCGGTCATAGGCACCGATGTGGCAGGCGATAGCCTGGTGCGGATGCTCGGCGAGCTTGGCGCCGATACGGCGGGCCTCGCGCAGGAGCGTGGTCGCATGACCTCGTCCAAAAGCCGCTTCAGCGCGCTCAACCAGCAGGTGCTGCGTTTCGACGAAGAGGAGATCAAGCCGCTCGGCGCTGCGGAGCGAGCCGGCCTGATCCGGCATTTCCGCGCCGCGCTGGCGCACGCCGACATCGTCATCCTGTCCGATTACGGCAAGGGCATCCTGCTCGACGGCGTCGCCGGCGACTTGATCGCCATCTGCCGCGAGGCTGGAAAGCCGGTGCTGGTCGACCCGAAGGGCCGCGATTATGCGCGCTATGCCGGGGCGACCGCCATTACCCCCAACCGCAAGGAACTCGGCGAGGCCGCCGGCCATGCGGTGTTCGCCGATGACGAGATCGTGGCTGCCGCACGCGAGCTGATTTCGGCACATGGTTTCGATTTCGTGGTCGCGACGCGCAGCGAAAAGGGCATGAGCGTGGTCGGCCCCGACGAGGCGCGCCACATCGCCACCCAGGCGCGCGAAGTGTTCGACGTTTCGGGCGCCGGCGACACGGTGATCGCGAGCTTCGCGCTGGCGCTGGCCGTGGGCGCCGATACGGTCATGGCCGCTTCGATCGCCAATGCCGCTGGTGGCGTCGTGGTGGGAAAACGCGGCACCGCGCGGCTGACGGTCGAGGAACTCACCGGCGCGCTGTTCCGTTCGCATGGGCCGACGGCCCACAAGGACGCCATCCTCGACGCCACGTCGGCCGCGCGCATGGTGGCGGCGTGGAAGGAAGAGGGCCTGAGCGTCGGCTTCACCAATGGCTGCTTCGACATCCTGCATGCCGGCCATGTCAGCTTGCTGCACGCGGCGCGCAGCCAATGCGACCGGCTGGTGCTCGGCCTCAACAGCGATGCTTCGGTGCGGCGACTGAAGGGCGCCGGGCGCCCGGTCAACGACCAGCACGACCGCGCCTGCGTGCTGGCAGCACTTGCCTCGGTCGATGCGGTCGTGGTGTTCGAGGAAGATACGCCGCTGGCGCTGATCGAAGCGCTGCTGCCCGACATACTGGTCAAGGGGGCCGATTACACGGTCGACACCGTGGTCGGCGCCGATGTGGTGCAGAAGGCCGGCGGACGCGTCGTGCTGGTCGATCTGGTCGCCGGAAAAAGCACCACCAACACCATTGGCAAATTGCGCGCCGGCGGCACCACAAACTGAGGGTTTCATGTCCGAGTTGAACGATTACCTTGTCCGCTCCGTGGCTGCCATATCAGCCATGGTCGAACGGGACCTGACCGGTGAGATGGAGCGGGCAGCGAGCGCCGTGGTGACTGCGCTTTCGTCGGGGAAAGCTTTGCTCATCGCCGGCAATGGCGGCTCGGCCAGCGACGCCATCCACATTGCCGGCGAACTGGTCGGCCGCTTTCTCAAGGAGCGCAAGGCCTACAATGTCATCGCGCTGCCGGCCAATGCAGCGGTGCTGACCGCCTGGGGCAACGACTATGGCTTCGACACGGTGTTTTCGCGCCAGGTCGAGGCGCATGGCGCTGCCGGCGGCGTGCTCCTGGCGATCTCGACCAGCGGCAATTCGCCGAGCATCCTTGCCGCCGCCGAACAGGCGCGGAGGATGGACATGACGGTGATCAGCATGACCGGCGACACCGGCGGCAAGCTGAAGCCTCTGTCCGATATCCTGCTCAACGTGCCGTCGACCTCGACGCCGATCATCCAGCAGGGGCATCTGTGCCTTTACCATCATTTGTGCGAGGTGGTCGAAGCGCGCCTCAGCAATGGCTGATTCCACGACCTCTGGCCGCTTTCCGCTGGCGGAGCCGGGCCTATGGGTCGAGCGGGTCGGCTCAAGGGTGTTCGCCGCCGGCTCGCCGGCGCTGTTCCTCGATCGCGACGGCACCATCAATGTCGATACGGGCTATCCGGATGATCCTGCCGAAATGGTGCTGCGCGCGGACATAGCCGCGGTGATAGCCGCCGCCAACCGGGCTGGCATTCCGGTCATCATCGTCACCAACCAGTCGGGCATCGCGCGTGGCTATTTCGGCTGGGGCGATTTCGCTGCCGTCAATTGCCGCGTGCTCGAGCTGCTGCGCGCCGACAATGCGTTCGTCGATATGGTCGTCGCCTGCGCCTATCACGAAGCTGGCTCCGGTGTGCTTGCGGTTGCCGATCATCCGATGCGCAAGCCCAATCCGGGCATGCTGCTGGAGGCGGCCGGGCGCCTCGGGCTCGATCTGCGGCGTTCGCTGATCGTCGGCGACAAGGAGGCCGACATGGAGGCGGGACAACGCGCCGGCCTCGCGCAGGGCTGGCTGGTAGACGGGCAAGCGGCTGTCCGATCGGGCTTCACAATTCGGCCTTGGTGCGAGCGCGCGGATTTCGACGGCCTGATCGCCGCAATAGGTGCACTTGGCGCCGCCTCGGGCGCGCCGTAACGGCTTACATCCGGTCTTTGTCTCGCCAGGCTTCATAAAGCTTGGCCTCTGTCGCGAACGAATACAGCATCACCAGCATCGAATAGACGAACCCGTGCCGGCCGCACAGGAAGTAGCGCTTGGCCAGGTAGAACTTCAGGAAGTTGCCGAGAGGCGACAGCACCAGTCTTATCAGGCCGGGCTTCTTGGCTCGTTCGACAAGCGTGGCAACCTTGAGGCTGGAGTAGGTGTTGGCCCTTGCCAGATCCTCGGCAATAGTCATTTCGCGGCGATGCAGCAGCACGCCATTTTCTATCGTGCCGGTTTCGCCTGGCACCTCGAACGACTCATGGACCCGCAGATTGAGGTCCATCGTGGCCTTGTCGCGGCGGAAAAGACGCAGCAGCCTGTTGTGAAGCACCCAGCGGTGCGCATAGCCATAGCCCTTCAGCTTGTCGCGGCGTCTGATGTACCATCCGTCGAAGGCGTCATTCCCAAGCTGGGTCACATTCGTGATTGACTGCCTGAGCACGTCGTCGATGGCCTCGTCGGCTTCAATCGAAAGGCACCATGGTTGCGTGGCCTGATCGAGCGCGAATTGCCGCTGACGAGGAAAGCCCGGCCAATCGTTGTGAAAAAGCCTTATCGGGTAGCCTTTGGCGATGTACCCATTGACGACGTCCAGAGTGCTGTCCGTCGAGCCCGAATCGACGACGATGATCTCGGCGCAGAAATCGACGCTTTCCAGGCACTCGCCGATCATGTCGGCCTCGTTCATGCAGATGACCAGCGCCGAAACCGGGCTAGAAAATCGAGTCATCGTCCCACCCCACGGCACACTGTTCTCGGAATTGGGCTGCCCTGCGCCCCTGTTTACGCAATCCCGAAAGCGCTATGCGCTTTACCCGGGAAAACCGTTACATACTTTTTCTGGAATTGCTCTAGGAAACCAACAAGACGGCTGCGGCAGAAATTCCGGCTTCACAGGAGAGCTATCGAACGCCAAAGCGGCGCTGATATGGCGAGGCCTTCAAGCGACATCGGCGAAAGCTCGTTGCGGTTCAACCGGCTCAAGGCTGTGCGAACGAGACCAGCCCTTCGTCCTTGACCCGGCGGATGGTGAGCGCTGTGCGCACCGTGTCGACATTCGGGGTCGAGGTCAGTTCCTCGATGACGAAGCTCTGGAAGGCGCCAAGGTCGCTCGCCACGCAATGCAGCAGGAAATCGGATTCGCCCGACACCATCCAGGCGTCGCGTACGATCGGCCAGCCGCGGGTGCGCTCGGCAAAGATGCGCAGCTCGGCATCGGCCTGATGATGCAGGCCGACCAGGCAGAAGGCAACGACATCGAGGCCGAGCGCTGGTGCATTGAGCAAGGCACGGTAGCCACGGATGATGCCGGCTTCCTCCAGGCGCTTGACGCGGCGCAGGCATGGCGGCGCCGAAATGCCGACGCGGTTCGACAGTTCGACATTGGTCATGCGGCCGTCGCCCTGCAATTCGCGCAGGATCTTCCAGTCGATGGCGTCGAGGTCGGCCTTGAGGGGCATGTGGGCTCTCGATCATGAGGGGTAATACGCAAGAATCTTGCGTGATTTTGTAATTAAACGACTTCGCTGTCCATTCCATCCTTCGCCCGGAATATTTCGCGGGATCAGCGGCCGACAGGTGCGACAAAGCTTTCCGGGGACGAACTCCAACTTGCCTTGCTGGCGTCGTGGGCAACACTTACATTACGCGCGACAATGATCATGCCGCAATTGCCGGCAGCCCTCCGCAGAGGCTTTAGATGACCACCAAGCACGCGCCCGTTCTCATCATCGGTTCCGGCCCGGCCGGCTATACGGCGGCGGTCTATGCCGCCCGCGCCATGCTGAAGCCGATGCTGGTCGCCGGCCTGCAGCAGGGCGGGCAGTTGATGATCACCACCGATGTCGAAAACTATCCCGGCTTCGCCGACCCGATCCAGGGTCCGTGGCTGATGGAGCAGATGCTGAAACAGGCCGAGCATGTCGGCACCGACATCATCAACGACATCATCACCGAGGTCGACCTCAACGTGCGACCGTTCCGCGCCAAGGGCGATTCCGGCACGACCTATACCGCCGACGCGCTGATCATCGCCACCGGCGCGCAAGCGAAATGGCTGGGCATCCCGACCGAGCAGGACTTCATGGGTTTTGGAGTCTCGGCCTGCGCCACCTGCGACGGTTTCTTCTACAGGGGCAAGGATGTCGCGGTGGTCGGTGGCGGCAATTCCGCGGTGGAAGAGGCGCTCTATCTGTCCAATCTCGCCAGGAGCGTGACGGTCATCCACAGGCGCAGCGATTTTCGCGCTGAACGTATTCTGCGCGAGCGGCTTCTGAAGAAGGACAATGTCCGCGTCATCTGGGACACGATCGTCGATGAGATCACCGGTCGACCCGGCAAGACGCCGCTGCCGCCCTCGGTCGAGGGGCTGAAGCTCAAGCATGCGGTGACCGGCGAGGTGTCGCACCTCAAGATCGACGGCGTGTTCGTGGCCATCGGCCATGCGCCGGCGGTTGAACTGTTCGCCGGCAAGCTCAAGCAGAAGCCGAACGGCTATCTGTGGAC
>NZ_RZOL01000219.1:0-10036 GCF_004022985.1 Mesorhizobium sp. M7A.F.Ca.ET.027.02.1.1
GGGGAAGTCGAGGACGCCATCGTCGGCGCCGGCACCATTCTCGATGCCAGGCAGTTCGAAGAGGCGGCTGCCGCGGGCTCGCGCTTCATCGTCAGCCCCGGCATCACCCGCGAGCTTCTGTCGGCAGCCGCCGGCAGCGATGTTCCGTTGCTGCCCGGCGCCATCACGCCCGGCGAGATCATGGCTGCACGGGAAGCCGGCTTGCGCTTCCTGAAATTCTTCCCGGCCGAGCAGTCGGGCGGCATCGCTTCGCTGAAAGCCTTCGCCTCGCCGCTTGCCGATGTGAAATTCTGCCCGACCGGCGGCATCTCGGCCAAGAACGCGGCCGACTATCTCAGCCTGCCCAACGTGGTCTGCGTCGGCGGCTCCTGGGTGGCGCCCGATGACCTCGTCAAGGCCGGCAAGTGGGACGAGATCGAAGCCCTGGCGCGCGCGGCGAGCAAGCTTGCGAAATAAGGCCTCGGCCACGGCATGAAAAAACCCGGCCGACTAGCGTCGACCGGGTTTGCCAAATCGGCTCCGAACCGGATCAGCTGCAGACCCGGACCTTTTCAACCACCCTGTGGTGATGCTTCCAGCTTGTGACCACCTTGGTCCGGCAGTGCTTCTTCATGTGCATATGGTCATGAGTCTTGACGACAATGGTCTCGGCCTGCGTAGGGGCGATGGCCGCCGAAGCGGTTGCCAGTGCTATGACCGATGCCAATAGGATGTTCTTCATGGATCTCCCCGGGTTTGAACGAACCTATGTTAACCCGGGGAATAGGCCGACCGTTCCGGCTTCACGAGAAGTTCAGCCGCGCGTGACCGTGCAGGCTGGCCCGGTTCGCTGAACAGCAAAAAGCCGCGCTGGTTGCCCGGCGCGGCTTTGTCGATTGATTTGCCGTCATTTGGTCTGGAAGCGGGCTACCGACATGAACTTGACGGCGTTGCCGGTGAAGCGGTTGGCATCGGCCACCTGGCTGCTCGGCTGGAAGCCGGCCGTGTAGACCTCGCTCGGCGGCGTGTGCACGATGCTGTAGGCGTAGCCCGGCGCCGTCGTCGCGCTTGAAACGGTGGCGACATGCTCGCCGCTGGTCAATGCCCAGCGGGCGGCCTGCGGTGCGGCTGCAACCACCATGGCCTTGGGGCCTGGCTTCAGGTCGCGGGCGGTGGCTCTCGATTCCTTGCGGGTCGTCTTGACGCCGGCGCCGATCGCGGCGGCCGGATCGGAACCGACTGGGCGGGCAACGACAGCATCGCGCGGCGAAGCGGCGTTGGTGCCCGGATCGTTGAACGCCGAACGCGGCTCGGATCCGGACAAGGAAGCAAGCTGGTAATCGGCCGCACCGACCTGGGCATTGGCCTCGTCGAGCACGGCCTTGACCGCATCCGGCCTGGCCATCTCGGGCCGCGCCGTCGGCAGCACCGAGAACGCATCGGTCGCGGTCTTGCTTTGATCAGCCGTCTCGGCCAGCGCCATCAGCACATCCTTGCTGGGCGGCGCAGACAGAGCGGCCGGCAGCGAATTGTCGGGACGCCATGTCGGCAACGGTATGTTGTTGACCGCGACCTGGGCCGGATTAGCCGAAGCAGTTGCATCGGCCAAGCCGAAAGGAACGCTTGCCGGCGCATGCGCGGTCGCCACGGCCTGCTCGGTGGTGGCTGTCGCCTCCGCCATCGCAAAAGGAACATTCTCAGGCTGCTGAGCGCCGACATCGGCTTTCGGCCGCGGTGCGAAATCCGGCAGCGGAACGCTTCGGGCCGGCAATGCGGCGATGATCGTCTCCGGCGTGTCCTCTTCCGGCTCCGGAGCCTGCTGCTCGGCCACCTGCGGAATCTCGGCGCGCCGCGCATTCTCCGGCGCCACGATGGCAATGCCCGGGAGGTTGCTGGTCTTGGCTGCCGCTGCCGGCTTCAGGTTTCTCGCTTTGGGCGGAGGGGCGGCCGAAGCGGTCTGGACATCGGCGCTGTCGTCGGCCTCATCGTCGCCGCCGCCACCGAAGAAAGCCGACAGGAAGCCACCTGATTTCTTGCCGCTGCCGCCAGCACTGGCCATCTCGATGGCCGGCGAGCCTGAACCCTTGCGCGCCTTATAGGAGGCGAGCGCCTGCTCAAAGCCGGGCAGCGGCCTGCCGTCGCTCGGCACATGCAGCGTCTTGCCGTTGGGGAACAGGCTGACCAGTTCCTGCCGGCTGATACCGGGCCAATGGCGCACATTGCCGACATCCATGTGGACGAACGGCGAACCAGATGACGGATAGTAGCCGACGCCGCCGCCCTGCATCTTGAGACCGATGTTGCGCAGCTTCTTCAGCGGCACGCCGGGGATGTAGAAATCCATCGCCTTGCCGAGCATATGCTGGCTCTTCTCGGCGACGCCCCTGCTGCGGCCGCGCAGCATCGAGTTCGTCGACGGCGAGCGATAGCCGCAGATGACCTGGATGTAGTCCGTGGCGCCGGCTTCCCGATACGCTTCCCAGACCAGATCCAGCAGGCGCGGATCCATCTTGGTCGGCTCGTTGCGACGCCAGTCGCGCAAAATGATGTTGATCTTCCTGAGACCCTCGGGAACGTAGCGGCCGTTGCGCTTGTAGACGATCTCGGCCTTCTCATGGGTGTGGAGATGATAAAGCTTCAGCGACCGTGTTTCGGCGCTGGCTCCGCTCGCGGCCGCGGCAACAAAACCAAAAGCGACAACCAACACTGCCAGCCACTTCGGCCAGACGCTCAAATGATGGTGCCGCCTGTTTGTGTGTCGTTCGATTCTGTTCAAATCAAAAGGCCTTGCAGGCTGCCGTTTGTCCCCGGATTTGTCCAAACGGATGTGGCATTAGCACACCCGAATATCGATCCTAATGGTTAATCATCGCTTATTGAAGCCGAAATGCGGTAACACCGTGGCGATATCCCGTCAAAAATTGTTCACAAGGTTTCTTGGTAAACCGCTGGTTTAGATCAGATTTCCGCCTTCGGCCCGAACACGATCTGTTACCGTTAGCCTTAATGCGTGAACAGAGCTGTCCATGACACAGCCACAATGCCGCCGAACGGCGATACAAGGCCTGCTGTGGCATTGCAAGCTGGCGTCGGCCTTTGTGGCAAGCCGGATTCCGAAGCTCAGCCCGGCATCGCCCTTAGGAGGCGAGCCGGTCTACGCGGCCCGTCTCCGGATCGATGCCGTGTTCCTTGAGCTTGCGATAGAGCGTCGAGCGACCGATGCCGAGTCGGCGGGCGACTTCGCTCATCTGTCCGTTGTAGTGATCGATGGCAAGCTTGATCATCTCGAGTTCGACATCGGCCAGTGCCCGCACATTGCCGCGCTCGTCGAGCGCCCGCAACGTGCCGAAGCGAGGCTGCAGCCTTGCCGGCGGATCGAACGCGATTGCTGGGCCGCCCTCGCCGGGCAAGGCTTCGTCATCGCGCTCCTGCAAAGACTGGGAGGGCGCCGGCGCATCGCCGTCCATATCCAGGTTGACGGTGCCTTCCACTTGCGCCCGTATCTGCGGGAAGTCCTCGGCGGAAAGCACATCGCCTTCGCAAAGCACCGAGGCCCGGAAGACGGCATTTTCGAGCTGCCGGATGTTTCCAGGCCAGTCATAGGCCTGCAGCACGGCGAGCGCTGCCGCCGAAATACCTTGCAGGCGACGGTGCGGGTCGGCCGGCGCCACCTTCTCCATGAAATGGGTGACCAGATAGGGGATGTCGTCGCGGCGGTCGCGCAGCGGCGGCACGAAGATCGGATAGACGTTCAGCCGATAGAACAGATCCTCGCGGAACTTGCCGTCCTTGACCTGCTGCAGGAGGTTGCGGTGCGTCGCCGAAATCAGCCTGATGTCGACCCTGACGGTCGAGCGTCCGCCGACCGGATCGACCTCGCCGTCCTGGACCGCGCGCAACAGCTTGACCTGCACGTCGAGCGGCAGGTCGCCGATCTCGTCGAGAAACAGTGTGCCCGAATGCGCTTCGACGAACTTGCCCGTGTGCTTGTCGGTGGCGCCGGTGAACGAGCCCTTTTCATGGCCGAACAGGATCGATTCGACCAGATTGTCGGGGATAGCGCCGCAATTGACGGTGACGAAGGGTTTCGAGCGGCGGTCGCCACTGCCCTGGATGGCGCGCGCCACCAGTTCCTTGCCGACGCCGGACTCGCCCTCGATCAGGATCGGGATGTTGGATGCCGCCGCTTTCTGGCCAAGACGGATCACCCTCTCCATGGCCGGGCTGTGCGTAATCATGTCCTTGAAGGTCAGGAGGCCGCCGCGCCGGCGCGACGTGCGCTTGACCTCGCCCTCGACGGCCTCGACCTTGAGCGCATTGCCGATCGACGCCTGCAGCCTGTCGGGAGATGCCGGCTTGACGACGAAATCGAAGGCGCCATGACGCATCGCCGAAACCACGGTCTCGATGCCGCCCTGCGCGGTCTGCACGATGGCCGGCACGTTGATGTCGCGCTCGCGCATCGCCTTCAGCACGCCGATACCATCGAGACCGGGCATGACCAGATCGAGGATGACCACCGACACCTCGCGGGCGCCGGGTCCATCGAGGATATCGAGGGCGGCCGCGCCGCCGTCGACGACGATTGCGCTGTAGCCGAACCGCGTCACCGCCGCTTCGAGCAGCCGGCGTTGCACCGGATCGTCATCGACTATGAGTATGGAACCTGTCATGACTGATACGACTATGCCCGCCCGAGGAATCCTGCCCTGTGGACCATCTTGGCACAGGGTTCTAAATAAGGTTTCAAAAAACCCGGTGAATGAATTCCTTAGGATTTGACCGGCTTCTCGTTTCCCCTCGAACCTTGGCCACGGAAGGTGTCGGCAATGCATAAGGATTCTGGGCACATGGGTTCCGCACGGCGGCTGGCGGCGCCGGCGTCCGGTCAGGGCGCGGCCGAGTTGGGCGACCTGCCGGAATGGAACCTTGCCGACCTCTATGCCGGCATGGACGCGCCAGAACTGAAGCGCGACATCGCCAAGGCCGCCACTGACGCGGTCAGCTTCGAAAGCCGCTGGAAGGGCACGCTGGCCGCCGAGGCCGAGCGCGGCAGCGCCGGCAGGCTGGGCGAGGCGCTCGTCGCCTACGAAGCGCTGGAGGAACTGATCGGCCGCATCGTCTCCTATGCGGGTCTGGTTTATGCCGGAAACACCGCTGATTCCCAGCGCGCCAAGCTCTATGGTGACGTCCAGGAGAAGATGACCGACGCCAGCGCGCACCTTCTGTTCTTCGCGCTCGAACTCAACCTGATCGACGATGCGTCGATCGAAGGCGCGCTCGCCGGCGATCCCGCCTTCGGTCACTACCGGCCATGGGTGCTCGATCTGCGCAAGGACAAGCCCTACCAGCTTGAGGACCGCGTCGAGCAGCTCTTCCACGAAAAGTCGATCACCGGGCGCGGCGCCTGGAACCGCCTGTTCGACGAGACGATGACCGACCTTCGCTTCGACATCGACGGCGAGGAA
This sequence comes from Mesorhizobium sp. M7A.F.Ca.ET.027.02.1.1, assembly GCF_004022985.1. Lineage (NCBI taxonomy): Bacteria > Pseudomonadati > Pseudomonadota > Alphaproteobacteria > Hyphomicrobiales > Phyllobacteriaceae > Mesorhizobium > Mesorhizobium sp. M7A.F.Ca.ET.027.02.1.1. The sequence continues at coordinate 5,448 of NZ_RZOL01000219.1, forward strand.
CTGACGCTGGAGCCGGCGCTGAACCGTTTGCAGGACGCCGACGGCGAGGTGCGCCGCCGGGCGTCCGAGGCGCTGGCCACGACCTTCCGCAAAAATTTGCGCACCTTCACGCTGATCACCAACACGCTGGCCAAGGACAAGGAGATATCCGACCGCTGGCGCGGCTTCGAGGACATCGCCGATTCACGCCATCTCGCCAACCGCGTCGAGCGCAGCGTGGTGGACGCCCTGGCTTCCGCCGTTCGCGATGCCTATCCGCGCCTGTCGCACCGCTATTACGCGATGAAGGCACGCTGGCTCGGCATGGAGGTGATGAACCACTGGGACCGCAACGCGCCGTTGCCGGATACGCCCCAGGCGATCATCGGCTGGGACGAGGCCAGGAACACCGTGCTGTCCGCCTATCAGCGCTTTTCGCCCGACATGGCCGAGATCGCGCGAACCTTCTTCGACCGCAACTGGATCGACGCGCCGGTGCGGCCCGGCAAGTCGCCTGGCGCCTTCGCGCATCCGACCGTGCCGTCGGCGCATCCCTATGTCCTGCTCAACTACATGGGCAAGCCGCGCGATGTGATGACGCTGGCGCACGAGCTTGGCCATGGGGTGCATCAGGTGCTGGCCGGCGGCCAGGGCGCACTGATGGCCTCGACGCCGCTGACGCTGGCCGAGACGGCATCGGTCTTCGGCGAGATGCTGACCTTCCGCTCGCTGCTCGACCAGACCACCGACCGGCGCGAGCGCAAGGCCATGCTCGCCCAGAAGGTCGAGGACATGATCAACACGGTCGTGCGCCAGATTGCCTTCTATGAATTCGAGCGCAAGGTGCATGCCGAACGCAAGAACGGCGAACTGACCTCCGACAGGCTCGGCCAGTTCTGGCTCGAAGTGCAGGCCGAAAGTCTGGGTCCCGCGATCAAGCTGCGCGAAGGCTACGAGGTGTTCTGGACCTACATCCCGCACTTCATCCATTCGCCCTTTTATGTCTATGCCTATGCTTTCGGCGACTGTCTGGTGAACTCGCTCTACGCGGTCTATCAGAACGCCGAACGCGGCTTTCAGGACAAGTATTTCGAAATGCTGCGCGCCGGCGGCACCAAACATCATTCCGAGCTTCTGGCGCCCTTCGGGCTCGACGCCACCGATCCCGCCTTCTGGCAGATCGGACTTGGCGTCGTCAGCGGCCTGATCGACGAGCTGGAAGCGCTCGACGCTTGAAACGCGTCCCTCAGGCATCGCTCTAACAGTTTAGCCGGAATGCATGTTGGGACAGCTCTACTATCACCCTAAATATCTGTTCTTGAAGTACTCTCCACCGAAGTTTTCCGATAGCTTTCCACAAGCTCTATGATAGCCTTCGCTCCAAGCTCAGCCGGAGCGCATGCGGATCGGCGAGGAGAAATCTCAGCCGGCCGTGTCGCTCAGGCGAACGCGACAACGGCCGTTGGCCATGGGCAAGCAAAGCCGATCGCCGCAGCTCGAACCGAAGCCGGCTGTTCTGCTTACCGCGGAACCACCAAGAGTAGTCCTTCGCCGAAGGTCATGACCCACGGCAGACGGATCTGACTGGAGAGAGACAATGGGCACTTTTTTCTACGTGGTCCTGGCGTTCCTGATAGGCGTGTTGGTCGGCTGGTTCCTTTGGGGGCGCCTGCGCGGTGAACTCGACAGCTTGCGCGGCGACCTAGACCGCACACGCAGCGAACGCGACAGGCTGCGCACCGACGGCGACCGCCTGACCGGCGAACTCGATGCATGCGGCAAGACCCGCGCCGACCTCGAGCGCCGGCTGCGTGAAGCGTCGGCCGCACCTGCCGCCGGAAGCAGCGCGGCAAAGCCGGCAAGCCAGGCGCCGGCGGCCCTGATGTCGACCCCCGCGACAGCCAAATCCGCCGCCACAAAGCCGGCGCCGGCCAAACCGGCCGCTGCGAAAGCGGTCCCTGGCAAGGCGGTCCCTGCCAAGCCGGCGGCGAAACCCGCCGCCACCAAAACCTCGGCTCCAGCCAAATCCGCGACGAGCAAACCTGCAACGAGCAAACCTGCAACAGCCAAGTCTGCAACAACCAAGTCTGCAACAGCCAAGCCAGCAGCCGGCCCAGCATCCGGAAAGCCCGACAATCTGCGCCGGCTGATCGGTATCGGTCCGGTCAACGAGAAGCTGCTCAAGGCGCAAGGCGTCACCAGCTTCGCGCAGATCGCGTCCTGGACCGCGGCCGATATCAAACGGATCGAGGACGTCATGAATTTCGACGGCCGCATCGCGCGCGAACGCTGGATCGAGCAGGCCAAGCTGATCGCAGCCGGCAACGAGAAGGAATTCGCCAAGCAGTTTCCAACAGCCGGAACCTCCAGCAACAGCTGATCGCCAGGCGAGACCTGAAGATTGCAAGCGGCGGCGCCATATCGGCGCCGCCGTTTTCTCTTGGTTCCTGAGTTGGCCCAAACGTCGGCTTTAAGAGGCAGCGTGCCGTTCCCTCGATTGCGCGCGGGCGGCACCCCATATAGAGCGGTTGATGCTTCATAGACCGCAGCACGAGTCCCATGTCCCTGCCCGCCGCAATTTTTCGCAATGACAAAAGCGCGCGCCAGCTCGTTTTCGACCGGCCGGCCGATGTCATCGTGGCGCACGAAGCAGGGGATTTCGGGCCGGCTCTGGAAGCAGCACAAGCCGCGCATGATGCAGGCAAATGGCTTGCCGGCTATTTCTCGTATGAGGCGGGCTACCTGCTCGAACCCAAGCTCGTTCCCCTGCTGCCGAACGGACGCCGCGCCCCACTCGTGTGCCTTGGGGTTTTCGATGCCCCGGTCGAAGAGGCGGTGCCGCCGCGCGACACCACGGCGACCAACGGCCCGATCTTCGACGCCCGTGCGACGTGGTCGCCCGAGGATTATGAAAAACGCTTCTCGCGGCTGCACCAGCACATCCGGCAAGGTGATTGCTACCAGGGCAATTTGACCTTTCCCGTGCATGCGCAATGGTCAGGCGAGCCGCTGGCCGCCTTCGATGCATTGACGGAACGTCAGCCGGTGAAATATGGCGCGCTGATCGCGCTCGGTGAACCCATCGTGCTGTCGCGCTCGCCCGAACTGTTCTTCGAGATCGACGCCGAGGGCATGATCGAGACGCATCCGATGAAGGGCACGGCGCCGCGCGGCGCGACCAAGGCCGAGGACGAACGGCAGAAGATCTTCCTGCGCAATGACGAGAAGAACCAGGCCGAAAACAGGATGATCGTCGATCTCCTTCGCAACGATATCTCGCTGATCAGCGAGGTCGGCACGCTGGACGTGCCGGCGCTGTTCCGCATCGAGACTTACCCGACCGTGCATCAGATGGTGAGCGACGTCAGGGCCAAACTGCTGCCGGGTCTCTCGATCCGCCAGATCTTCGCGGCGCTGTTTCCTTGCGGTTCGATCACCGGCGCGCCTAAGATCCGCGCCATGGAGATCCTGCGCGACCTGGAAGGCACGCCCCGCGACGCCTATTGCGGCGCCATAGGCTGGATCGCGCCCGGCGGCCCGATGCGCTTTTCCGTGGCGATCCGCACCATCTCGCTCTTTTCGGGCGGCGAGGCCGTCTACAATGTCGGAGGCGGCGTCGTCTTCGATTCGACGGCCCAGGAGGAGTATCAGGAGTGTCTGCTGAAAGCGCGCTTCGCGACGGGAACACCGCCGACTTTCAGTTGATCGAGACCATGCGCTGGGAACCCGGCCCGGGCTTCCTGCGCTTCGATCGCCATCTTGCGCGCCTCTATGGCTCGGCGGCGGAGCTCGGCTTCCGCTGTGCTCCAGGCAAGGTCGGCGAGGCACTGAGCAGCGCAGTCGGCGGTTCCGGCGTTGCCATGCGCACGCGGCTCGTCCTGTCGCACGATGGTGAGGTGGCGGCCTCGGCGCAGCCTTATGAACCGCTCGCCGCCGACAAGGTCTGGATGCTGCGGCTGGCGCGGACGAGGCTCGATTCGCACGACACGCTGCTGCGCCACAAGACCAGCCGGCGGCAGCTCTACACGCGTGCCCGCGCCGAACACCTCATCACCCAGGCCGACGAGGTGCTCATGGCCAACGAGCGCGGCGAGATCTGTGAAGGCACGATCACCAATGTCTTTGCCGATCTCGGCGACGGCGTGCTGGCCACGCCCCGGCTCGACTGCGGCCTGCTGCCTGGTGTATTGCGCGCGCAGCTTCTGGATGAAGGCCGCGCCCGCGAAGCGATCTACAGCTTGGACGATCTGAAATCCGCCAAGTCCCTGTTCGTCGGCAATTCGCTGCGCGGACTGATCCCCGCAAGACTGACCTGAAACAGGACGACTGTGCCCACTCACACACCCCCAGAGCATACGCTCCCCACCCACACGCCCTATGACGGCTCGTCGAAACTGTTCAGTATCGGGCTGAAGCCGCTCGATCCGGCGGACTGGATCGAGATCGACGGCCATCTGCTGCCGTATCTCGCCGAAAAGCACCGGCTCTATGCCGAAATCCCAGAGCGCGTTTTCGTCGAGGAGGACGGCACGCGCGATGCCCAGCAGGAAGTGCTCGACTTGCTCGCTGCGCATCTCCTGGAGAGGTTCCCCGAAACCCATCGGCTCGGC
>NZ_RZOL01000021.1:0-34405 GCF_004022985.1 Mesorhizobium sp. M7A.F.Ca.ET.027.02.1.1
CTCGGCGACTATGTGATCAAGCACCGTCTTCATGGAGCGCTCGCCAAACGGCCCCGGCCGATGAGTCCGCTCGCTGGCGGCCGGGTTTTCCGCTTCTGGCCATTGCTCGATCGCGCTTGATCGGTCAACACTGCCGGCCTGCAAAACAGGAAACCGATCATGCCCAGACTGCTCTATGCGTCCTCCTCTCCCTACAGTTCCAAAGTGCGCATGGCAGCCGCCTATGCCGGCATCGACATCGAAACGGTGGCGGTCAAAACCGACGACAAACCGGCCGAACTGATCGGCGCCAACCCGCTCGGCAAGATCCCGGTTCTGGTGCTCGACGACGGCCGCTCCATCCACGACAGTCGCGCCATCACCCAGCATCTCAACCGTTTGTCGAAGAGCGCGCTTTTTCCACGCAATCCCGACAAGCGGCTCGAGGCTGAAGTGCTGGAGGCGTTGGCCGACGGCATTTGCGACTGCGCGCTGTCGATGGTCTATGAACGGCGCACGCGGCCCGAGGAGATGGTCTATCAGCCTTGGCTCGATCGCCAGTGGGCGAAGATCACGGCGGCACTCGACCTGCTGAATGCCAACCCGCCGAAGCTGCCGAAGAAGATCACCGCCGGCCAGATGGCGCTGCGCGCCTGCCTTGGCTATCTCTCGCTGCGTTTTGCCGGAAAATGGGAGAAGGGTCGCGCCCGGCTGACGCGATGGGCGGCACGCTTCGACGAGAAGTTTCCAGAACTGAAGCCGTGCATTCCTGGTTGATAGCCGATTGCCCGGAATTGATTTCCCGGGTTATCGATTCGATCACCGGGAAAATTACCCAGACACAAAAAAAGCCGGGCGCGAGGCCCGGCTTTTTCGTGTCGTGGCTTGAACGACTTAGAACTTCATACCGACGCCGAAGGTGACGCGGTTGTCGGTGGCCTTGACCTTGCCGATGCCGTCGAAGCTCTTGCTGCCGAAGTCGGTGTAACGATACTCGACGCGGCCGAAGACATTGTCGGTCAGCTTGATGTCGGTGCCAACACCGGCGGTCCAGCCGAGCATCGTTGCGCGATCGCTGGCCCCAAGGACGGTGTCTTCCACCTTCAGGCTTCTGCCGGCGAGACCGCCGGTGCCATAGAGCAGGATTTCTGGGCTGACCGCGTAGCCGAGGCGGGCACGCAGCGAACCTTCAAAGCCGGCCTTGGAGTCGATGCCGTTGTCGTCGCCCTTGACGCCGTTGTAGCCGAGTTCGGCTTCAGCACCGTAGACGAAGTTCTCCTGCTGCCACTGGTAGCCGCCGAAGACACTGCCGACGAAACCCTTGGTATCGGTTTCAACGTCGAAATCCTTTTCTTTGGTCCGGCCGCTGAAGCCATAGCCGACGTTGAGACCGGCGTAGGGGCCGGCCCACGAAGCGACCGGAAGTTCAGCGATCGGCGCAGGTGCCGGCGGCTCTTCCGAAACCACGTCAGCAGCATAGGCAGTTCCGCTGAGGGCGAAGAGCCCAAGCGCAACGGCCAGCGGCCGTGCGAATTTGAGATTGGCTTGCATTGTTCTTTACTCCTTGAGCCACAGGACACAGGCTTGTTTCTCACGATCGCCATCTACCCGTCCGGGGGGTGAAACGGATCTGGCGTTCGTCGGTTCCAAATGTCGTGTCAAAATGCGGCTGAAGCGAACCTGAACTTGGGTCATTCCCCGGCACGAATGAGGCAGAACCTTGACGTTGCATCTTCGCAACAGCGAAATGGCAGGAACCATCCCATGCTGCGCTGCACACCGCTTGGTGCAAGGACTCCAGCACCCTATATTGCGGTCGGGCGCGCCCGAGTCTAGGGCGGGCCGGGATGTCCAAACGGCCGTTTCGCCACAATGCTGCCCAAGGTGCGAACACCATTTAACGCATGCCGGGCCATATTTCGCCGGCACCGCTTTTTCGGGCCGAAATTGAGGATTGACACCATATGAGCAAAGCCACTGTCACGGCGCTGGTGACGGGCGGGGCCAGGCGGATCGGCAGGGCGATCGTCGAGGATCTCGCCGCGCACGGTTTTGCCGTCGCCATCCATTGCAACCGCTCGCGCATCGAGGCCGATGCGTTGGCTGCCAAAATCATCGCCGGAGGTGGCCGCGCCGCCGTGGTCGCCGCCGACCTGACCGATATGGACGCCGTCGACGATCTCGTCGGCCAGGCGCAAGCAGCGCTCGGACCGATCCCGCTGCTGGTCAACAATGCGTCGCTGTTCGAGGACGATTCGGTTCGGGATTTCGACTGGCGGGCCTGGGACCGGCACTTTGCCGTCCATGTGAAAGCGCCCGCGCTGCTGGCGCAGAATTTCGCCCGGGCGTTGCCGGCAGGGCAGGAGGGCCTGATCGTCAACATGATCGACCAGCGCGTCTGGCGTCCGACGCCGCGCTACTTCTCCTATGCGCTGTCCAAGTCGACGCTGTGGACGGCCACCCAGATGATGGCGCAAGCGCTCGGCCCCAGCATCCGCGTCAATGCCATCGGCCCGGGGCCGACACTGAAGAACGCGCGTCAGGACGACAGCGATTTTGCCGCACAGGTGGATGGCTTGGTCCTCAAGCGCGGCCCGGAATTGCCGGAATTCGGCGCCACAATCCGCTATCTCTGGGAAGCGCGCTCGGTCACCGGCCAGATGATCGCGCTTGATGGCGGCCAGCATCTTGCATGGCAGACGCCCGATGTGACAGGCATGACGGAATGAGTCCTGTAGACCACAAAAGCACGCCGCGCGGCGGCGCCGACGATCTGCCCCCCGATATCGACCTCGAGGACGAGGCGGTCGAGAAGATCGTTGAAACCGTCGGTCCCGATGTCGCCTTCACCGCCATCGACTGGACACCGCATGCCGGCGACGCGGAAGGCATGATCGGCGCCGAGGTGATCCAGACGCTGGTCAAGCGGCTTCCCAACGCGCCCGGCGTCTACCGCATGATGAACGCTGCCGGCGATGTGCTCTATGTCGGCAAGGCGCGCAGCCTGAAGAAGCGCGTCACCAACTACGCGCAAGGCCGTTTCCACACCACCCGCATCGGCCGCATGGTGCGCGAAACGTCGACGATGGAGTTCGTCGTCACCCGCACCGAGATCGAAGCGCTGCTGCTCGAAGCCAACCTTATCAAGCGCTTGCGGCCGCGATTCAACGTCCTGATGCGCGACGACAAGTCGTTTCCCTACATTCTCTTGACCGGCGACCATGTCTCGCCGGGCATCTACAAGCATCGCGGCGCGCGGTCGCGCAAAGGCGATTATTTCGGCCCGTTTGCCTCGGCCGGTGCCGTTGGCCGTACCATCAACTCCCTGCAGCGCGCCTTCCTGCTCAGGAGTTGCACCAACTCGTTCTACGAGAACCGCACGCGGCCATGCCTGCTTTATCAGATCAAGCGCTGCGCTGGTCCCTGCACCGGCGAGGTCTCGCATCAGGACTATGCCGAACTGGTCGGCGAGGCGAAGGACTTCTTGTCCGGCCGCAGCCAGAAGGTGAAGACGGAAATCTCGGCCGCCATGCAGCAGGCGTCGGAAGCTCTCGATTTCGAGCGCGCCGCGATCTATCGCGACCGGTTGGCGGCCCTGTCGCATGTGCAGAGCCATCAGGGCATCAATCCGGCGACCGTCGACGAAGCCGATGTCTTCGCCATCCATCAGGAAGGCGGCCAGGTCTGCATCCAGGTGTTCTTCTTCCGCACCGGCCAGAACTGGGGCAACCGCGCCTATTTCCCCAAGGCCGATCCGGCGTTGGAAGCAGCCGAGGTGTTGGGTTCGTTCCTGGCGCAGTTCTATGACGACAAGCCGACGCCGCGGAACATTCTTCTGTCGCATGGCGTCGAGGATCAGGAACTGCTGGCCGAGGCGCTCTCCACCCGAGCTGGCCGCAAGGTCGCGATCTTCGTGCCGCAGCGCGGCGAGAAGAAGGACCTGACCGACAACGCTTTGCAGAATGCCCGCGAAGCGCTCGGACGCCGGCTGGCTGAAACCTCCACCCAGGGACGCCTGCTTGCGGGTTTCGCCGAGACATTCGGCCTGGCCAAGCCGCCGGTGCGCATCGAGGTTTACGACAACTCACACATCATGGGCACCAACGCGGTCGGCGCCATGGTCGTCGCCGGACCGGAAGGGTTCGTGAAGAACCAGTACCGGAAATTCAACATCCGCTCGACCGAGATCACACCTGGCGACGATTTCGGCATGATGCGCGAGGTGATGGAGCGACGTTTTTCGCGGCTGCTGAAGGAGCATGGCGATGTCCCGGCTGGGGATGCGGCTGATGGTTCGGCGGACGATATGGAGGACGATATCTCCGGCAGCTTCCCGGCCTGGCCCGATGTCATCCTGATCGACGGTGGCCAGGGCCAGATGACCGCGGTGCGCAAGATCCTCGCCGATCTCGGCATCGCGGACCGGGTGGTGGCCATCGGTATCGCCAAGGGCCAGGACCGCGACGCCGGCCGTGAGCGTTTCTTCGTCAAAGGCAGGGACTCGTTTTCGCTGCCGGTTCGCGATCCCGTGCTCTATTTCGTCCAGCGCCTGCGCGACGAGGTCCACCGTTTCGCCATCGGTTCGCATCGGGCGCGCCGCAAGAAGGAGATGGTCAAGAGCCCGCTCGACGAGATCAGCGGCATCGGTCCCGGCCGCAAGCGGGCATTGCTGCTGGAATTCGGCACCGCCAAGGCGGTCAGCCGCGCGGCCATCGAGGATCTGCGGAAAGTCGACGGAATTTCCGAACAGGTGGCGAAACTGGTCTACAATCATTTCCACGAGAGTTGAAAAATCCGGCACTTTCATCTGGCCTGTCGAATCTGGCCTGTTGACCCCCTACATTCGCATCTGATTTGAGTAGGCAGGCAGAAAGAGTTTCCCAGACATGGCCAAGCGCGCGTTCAACCTGCCCAATATGCTCACCTACGCCCGCATCGTCGCGGTGCCGCTGGTGGTGCTGTGCTTTTTTCTCGAAGGACATCTGAAGTCGAGCGACTTTGCCCGCTGGTCGGCGCTGATCATCTTCCTGCTCGCCTCGATCACCGATTATCTGGACGGCTATCTGGCACGCGCCTGGCAGCAGACCTCCAACATCGGCAAGATGCTCGACCCGATCGCCGACAAGCTGCTGGTCGCCACATGCCTGCTGCTGCTGGCCGCCGATACCGATCGCCATGCGGGTATTGCCGGCTGGTCGTTGTGGGCGGCGATCATCATCCTGTGCCGTGAAATCCTGGTTTCGGGCCTGCGCGAGTATCTGGCGGCGCTGAAAGTCTCGGTGCCGGTGACGCAGTTGGCAAAATGGAAAACCGCGATCCAGATGGTCGCCATAGCGTTCCTCTTGGCCGGACCGGCCGGCGACAAGATCTTTCCGCTGACCACGCAGACCGGGCTGGTTCTGCTGTGGATCGCGGCGTTGGTCACGCTCTACACCGGCTACGATTATTTCCGCGCCGGCCTCAAGCACATCATGGACGAGTGAGATGACGACACGGCTCATCTATTTTGCCTGGGTGCGCGAACGCATCGGCATGGCTGAGGAGGATGTCGACCTGCCTGCGGGCATCGAGACGGTGACCGATCTCCTGCGCTGGCTGAAATCGCGCGGCGATGGCTACGAGCACGCTCTGCAATATCCCGACGTGATCCGCGTCGCCATCAACCAGGAACATGTCGAGCACCGCGAGAAGATCGCGGGCGCCCGCGAAATCGCGCTGTTCCCGCCGATGACCGGGGGCTGACATGAGCGGCGCGGTCTTGCCTGTCGTGCGCATTCAGCGCCAGGATTTTGACGTCGCCGCCGAGATCGCCAGACTGACGCAAGGCCGCGCCGATATCGGCGCCGTGGTGACCTTCTCCGGCCTTTGCCGCGACGAGCAGGGCGCGCTCTCAGCGCTCGAGCTCGAACACTACCCCGGCATGGCCGAAGCGGAAATCGCCCGCATCGCTGTTGAAGCGGTCGAGCGTTGGCCATTGCAGGGGCTCACCGCCATCCACCGCCACGGGAAGATCGCGCCCGGCGAGAACATCGTGCTGGTGGTGGCAGCCTCGGCGCATCGCCATGCGGCGTTCGAGGCGGCGAATTTTCTGATGGACTATCTCAAATCGCGCGCGCCTTTCTGGAAGAAGGAGCATCGGGCTGACGGCTCGGAGGGTGGCTGGGTCGAGGCCAAGGAAGCCGATGCAAACGCCGCGCAACGCTGGTATCAGTCCGAATAAGATCCGCCGCAGCCATGCATTGACCGCAATCCTTTGGCCAATTGGCGGGATTGGTCAGCCTCGGCATTGGCAGCCCGGGGCATTGGCAGCCCGGGGTGAGGGAGATGGTCATGCTGGACAGGATCGCGGAGTTCTTGATCTTCGGTTTCGTGCCTCTGGTCGTCGGCATATTGGCCGTTCCGGAGCAGTCTGTTGCCACCGAAAGGGCCGTGAGAGGCGAGGTGATCTATCGCGAGCGCATTGCCTTGCCGCCCAGTGCCGTGCTCTCCGTCCAGCTGGCGGACGTGTCGCTGGCCGACGCGCCGGCCACCATCATCGGTGAGCAGCAAGTAAAGCCGGCAGGCCAGGTGCCGATCAGCTTCGAGATCAAATTCGACCCTTCGGTCATCCGGTCGCAGATGACTTACGCGTTGCAAGCCCGCATCACCGTCGACGACAAGCTGCTGTTCATCTCCGATATGCGCCATCAGGTCGATCCGTTGGCCGACGTGCCGCAGACCATCATGCTGAAGATGGTCACCCCGAGTGCCGAGCCGACGGCTTCCGTCTTCGACCAGCCCTGGCTGGTCGACTATATCGACGGCATCGGCGCTATTGCTGCCCCGCAAGCGACGTTCAGGGTCAGCGGGGCCGGCAAGGCGGGCGGCAGCGGCCCCTGCAACACCTACTTCGCCACCGCCAAACTCGATGGGCAAACGATCGCGATCAGGGACATCGGCTCGACCTACAAGGCCTGTGCGCCCGAGGTGATGGCCGAGGAAAAGGCGCTGTTCGATGCGCTGGCCAAGGCGGCGTCATACCGTGTCGATGCCGGCAAGCTCATCATATCAGACAAGGATGGCCGCGAGATCCTGCGCTTCAGCGCCGCTAGCTGACCCCCAACGAAAAAGGCCGGCGAAACGCCGGCCTTTTCACGTAATCCAAGGTCTGGACTATCGGCTCAGCCGACGATCTCGGTGTCCGAGAACCAGTACTTGATCTCTTCTGCCGCGGTCTCCGGCGCGTCGGAGCCGTGCACCGAGTTTTCGCCGATCGACAGCGCGTGAACCTTGCGGATGGTGCCTTCGGCGGCGTTGGCCGGGTTGGTGGCGCCCATCACTTCGCGGTTCCTGGCAATGGCGTTCTCGCCTTCCAGCACCTGGACGACGGTCGGTGCCGACGACATGAATTCAACCAGTTCGCCGAAGAAGGGGCGGTCCTTGTGGACGGCATAGAAGCCTTCCGCTTCGCGGCGGCTCATCCAGACCCGGCGCGAGGCGATGACGCGCAGGCCTGCCTCTTCCAGCATCCTGGTGATGGCACCAGTGAGATTGCGCCGGGTTGCGTCCGGCTTGATCATGGAAAATGTGCGTTCGAGCGCCATGGGTCGTCCTTGTCTGAGAATGGAATTGAGAGTGGCGGGCTCTATACAAGCCGCCCGGCCCATTGCCAAGGGGTGAGGCCAAAGGGGTGAGGCCAAAGGGGTGAGGGATGGTCCGCGAAGCGGACGGAAAGCCAATTGCTTGGCTCCGAGCGACGAACGGTGAAAGCCCGGTCCGCCTTCGGGCGGATTGAAAGGTCCAGTGGACCTTTCAAAGGGTTTGAACGCCCGAAGGGCAGGGAGCGATAGCGAAGGGCAGGCCGCTGCGCTTTTCTGTGCTCCCGAAGCCGAGATCAGACGGCTACACAGCAACGCGTTGCTTGCTATACTCGCGTGTCGGCGCCGCGCTGAGGTCGGGCCGTATGGAGACACCATGACCATGACAGACGATCGTCAGGAACGCATTCGCAACCGTGCGCACCAGCTCTGGCTGCAAGAGGGCCAGCCGGCTGGACATCATGAGCGCCATTGGCATCAGGCGGCCGCCGATGTCGACCAGGAGGACGCCGCGGGCAAGTCGGCGGCCAAAAAGCCAACCAGGAAGGCAACTGGCGCCGCCAAGGCAAAGGCCGCCCCCAAGGAGGCAAAGGCTGCCACGAAGGCCGGCAAGCCAAAGAAGGCGGCGGCCAAGTAAGCTTTACGGCGTCAAGCCGCGGCGGCGATCTTTCGTCCCAGCCCGCCATGCAGGTCGAGGCAGCGGGCGAACCACTGCGCCACCACGTCGCCGTCGTCGAGCAGTTGGTAGGGCGAGGCTATGCGCGCCCATTGCAGGGCGCCGAAGACGATATAGTCGCTGAACAGCGGCGCCGCGCCGCCGATGAATGGCTGATAGGAGAGCATCGAGCGCAATGGCTCCAGCGAGGCTCTGAAATTGCCGAGCCCAGCTTCCCTGGCGGCCTTCACCTCCTCCAGCCGCTTGCCAAGACGCTGCTCCCGGCTCTGGCGGAAATAGACGGCGTTTTCCGCGTCCTGCATGGCATGGAGGTCCATGATCGCCGCGGTGGTCACGTAGGGATGAATGGTCACTTGCGACCAGCGTTCGACGAAGCGCGCCATCGCCTTGCCGCCTTCACCGCCAAACAGCGTCGGCCGGTCCGGATAGGCCTCATCGAGATAGAGCGCGATGGCGAAGGAATCCGCGACGACCGTCTCGCCGTCCCGGATCACCGGAACGGTTTTCGAAACGCCGCCCTCGACAGCGGGCACCTCGAGAAAGCGCGTCGGTACGGTCGATATGTCGAGCCCCTTGTGGGCAAGCGCCATCACCACCTTCCAGCAATGCGGGCTGAACGGACGTGTGGTGTCGCGTCCGACGAGATCATAGAGCAGAATGGTCATTGGCGGCGGCGTTCCTGCGGGTTAGGTAGGCCCCGCATCGACGTGAGCCGAGGGAAGCCATGAGACAGCATTTCATGATGTTTGCGGCCTATAATCAATGGGCCAACGGTCGCATCTATGATGCCGCCGCCGAACTCGATGACGAGGAATTCAACCGCGATGTCGGCGCCTTCTTCGGCTCGATGATGGGCACGCTCAACCACCTTTTGACGGCCGACCGGATCTGGATGAAGCGCTTCACCGGCGAGGGCGACGCGCCGACGACACTGGATGCCATCCTGCATTGGGGGTTGACCGGCCTGCGGGCGGCGCGTGAAGCCGAGGACAGGAGGATCATCGATTGGGTCGGCGGCCTCAATGACAAGGCGTTGACGGGCCGCTTCACCTACATGACCGTTTCGGACATGCGCACCGTCTCGCAAAGGCTGGCGCCGGCGCTGGATCATGTCTTCAACCACCAGACCCACCATCGCGGCCAGGCGCATACGATCCTGACCATCCTGGGACGGCCAAGCCTGGGGTTGGACCTGATGCTTTTTCAGCGGACCGAGGAGGGCAGAGCTTTCGCCTGATTCCGTGCCGTCCGAAGGTCGAAGAGCTTGCGCCTACTATCGCTGCATTTTGTGCTGCAGCATTGTCTTTGCATCTGAAATTAGCCGGCACACCGGATACTTGCCCGAGATTCAGGCGGCCGTCGAAGCCTCGCCCCTGATTTCGCTGTCCAGTTGGCACTGCGTCAGAGCCGCTTCCGCCATCACCCACTGCTTGAACAACTGGACCTTGCGTGCGGCAAGGCCTCTCAGCGGGGAAACAAAATACCAACCAGCCGTGTTCGGGTGGTGGACGGCGAAGGGAGCCACCAGCCTTTCGGCGCGGATGTCGCTGGCCATATAGGCACGGTTGGCCACCGCAAAGCCCATCCCGGAATTGGCTGCCTCGTAGGACATCATGCACGAGTCGAAATAGATGCTCTTGGTCTCGCTGAGCACGAAGCTGGCGCCGGCGAAACCAAGCCAGGATTGCCAATTCTGGGTGCAGGTGTCGGAATGCAGCAGGGTGAAGTGCTTGAGGTCGTCCGGTGTCACCTTCGACAGCCGCTTATCGCCGAGAACTTCGTGGAACAGCTTGCGGCTGCACACCGGTGTCAGGTCTTCGCGAAACAGCAGATCGGATTGCAGCCCGTGAAAGTGACCGTCGCCATAACGGATTTCGAGATCGAATTCCGAGGCCGTGAACTCATGCGTCGCGTAGGAGGTCGAGACCCGCATTACGATATCGGGATATTGCTGCTGGAACAGCGGCAGGCGCGGAAACAGCCAGCGTGCCGCAAAGGTCGGCAGCACCGATATTTTTAGCACATGCTCCTGCGATTGCCCGGTCGCTTCCATGCTGGCGGCGACGATTCGCTCCAGCGCCTCGCGAACGCGCGAGACATAGGTCTCGCCCTCCGGCGTCAACGACACCGCATTGCCGCCGCGCTGGAAAATCTTGAAACGAAGCTGATCCTCAAGGCTTTTCACGCGCTGGCTGACCGCTGAAGCGGTAATAAACTGTTCTTCGCCGGCACGCGTGAAATTACCGTGCCTCGCAGCACTCTCCACGATTTTAAGCGAATTGAGGTTGACCTGACTGAGCAGACGCACGGTTTCGACCTTAAGCTTGGCTTACACTAGCACCAGCATTCCTAATTTTACAGGGGTGGGTGAATTAATCGACTGTTTACCAAGTGTTGCCCCCATCCTGGAGAAGTACAATGAACGCCCATACCATTCCCGAACTGCGTTATGCGATGAGCCGCGAAGCCATTATCGGCCATGAAACCGCCTGGAAAGTGTCGAGTTTCGGTGTCGCGCAATATTTGCACGGCTATGACCCGGCACTGCTTGCAGCTATCGAGGAGGCTGCCCTGAAGCTCAAGGCCAGCCATGCCGTGCACAAGCACCTCGATCTGACCTTCATCACCGGGGCCGACCGTTTCATCCCCCAGATCAAGGAATTGCTGCATGACAAGCTGCGCCTGGAGCGGCTGTCCGACATGATGGGCACCAAGCTGGAGCCCTATCCGCTATCGATCGTCGGCTCGACGGTCACCTTCATGAATCCAAAGGACGGCGCCGTGGAGTGGCATTGCGATGGCGTTCCGGTCACAGAGCTCATTCCGCTGTCGATCAGCAATCCGCTGGTCGGCGGCCACCTCGAAATCTACTGCGACGACTCCGAAACCGGCCGCGCCATTCTCGAAGCCGGCCGCGAAATCCCGCGCAACAGTGTCATGCGCATCGATCACAAGATGAACTACGCGACGCTCGGCCAATTCCTGGGCGTCCTGCATCGCACCGCTCCGATCCGGTTCGGCGAGCGCGTCACGCTGGTGCTCAACCAGCGCTCGGTGGCCAAGCCCTATGTCGACGATAACAGAATGTTCTATCTCGCCGCCGACAACGACCACGACCGTGAGTGGGTCAGCGAACTGGCCGAAGATGTCTGGACCAATCAGCTGCCGGCCTATCGTCGGTTCGAGGCGGAGCATCCCGTGCCCACCGCCGTCGAGGCACCGGTTCCGGGCGGCGCCAGGGAATCATGGTAATGAACCATGACCCCGATAAGTCGGAACCGGTTTTCGGACAGGATCATGGTCGAACAGCAACATAGAGTCCCATGCCGATTGTTTCGGCAGGGATCCGGCTCGATATCCGCGTTGGTCTTCGCTGCCGGTGCGGTGGCGTTGTGGTCCACCAATGCCCTGGTCGGCAAATCCCTGCTGGCCAGCCACCCGGTGTCGCAGGTCCAGTTCCTGCAATTTGCAGGCGCAGCACTCGTCTTCGCCGCTATCAGATTGATGAGCCGCGAAAGAGTAGTACCGGTCACCGCCGGGGCGGCGCTCATCTCTCTCGCGGTCGGCTTCATCGGCCTGGTCGGCACCATGGTGCTGCAATACATCGCCTTCGCTTCGATGCCGGTGATCGAGGCCAATCTGGTGGCCTACACCTGGCCGTTGATGGTCGCGGCGGCAGTCATTGCCTTGGAAAATCCGCGGCGTCCGGCACTGTTGGGTCTCGCCGCGGTGGTGGGCTTCATCGGCGTTGCACTGGTGATTTCGGGAGGGCGCAACCAATCCTGGTTCGAAGGCGATCTGGTCGGCTATCTCGCCGCATTCGGGTCCGCGCTATGCATGGCCTTCTATTCGATCATGGTGGGACGGGTGGCCACTCCAGCGGATCGCCTGTTGCTGCCATCGTCTTTGATTGGCGTCGCTTTGATGTTTCTGTGGTGCGCTCGCGACGGTTTCACCTGGCCCGTCGGCGGGGATCTGGCCCTCGGCCTTTATCTCGGCGCCGGTCCGATGGGCCTGGGCTACTATTTCTGGTCGCGCGCCTTGAAGCTTGAAGGCAGCGGCAGGGTCGCGGTGGTCGCCTATCTCACGCCGATCGCCTCGACCCTGCTTTTGACCTTATCCGGCGAACGGCTGACGGTGACGGCCATTGTCGGAGCCATCCTCGTCATCGGCAGTTGTGTCGCGGTCGGTGTGGAACGTTCGGAGGTCGAAAACCATGTTTGACGAGAATGAGCGTCTGGCCATTCAGGAAGCGCATTGGCTGATCGACGAATTCGGCGCCGAGGCACCGCTCTACGCCGCGATGAGGGCCGAAAAGGCCATAGAACAAAAGGATTTCGCGCGTTGCGCCCGCTGGAAGCGTATTCTGGAGATATTGGACGAAAGTCCTGCCGCTAAGTCTGCTGGTTCCAAGTATTAGATTTTCTAATTTGCACGGCGTCGATTTCGCATGAATGCTATTTTTGCCGATTCTTCATTCTTTTATGAGACTTGGCGGTCCGTTGGGGGACGCGGTTAAAGAGATACATCGACACAAGTCTTCGCTGGGGTGGAGGATTTTGTCGCAAATAAGGTGAAAGAATTGTCAAATATCGATGATAAGACCGTTATCGAGCTGACGGCCGATATTGTCTCGGCCTATGTAGGCAACAATCCGCTTCCTGCTGCCGGCCTGCCTGAGTTGATTGCCAGCGTCAGTGCTTCGGTTCGCAAGCTCGCTGGTGCAGTTGTCGCGGAAACTCCAAACCTGGTTCCGGCAGTCAATCCGAAGAAGTCGGTGTTTCCCGACTACATCATTTGCCTTGAGGACGGAAAGAAGTTCAAGTCGCTCAAGCGGCATCTGCGGACCGACTACGGCCTGAGCCCGGACGATTATCGGGCCAAATGGGGCTTGCCGCCGGACTATCCGATGGTTGCGCCAAACTACTCGGCGACGCGATCGGCGCTGGCAAAGTCGACGGGACTTGGCCGCAAGCCGGCAGCAGCGCCGGCCGCTGTCGCCAAGGCAACGAAGCGCAAGGCGACTGCCTGAGAGCAGGCAAGCCAGTGTTCGGCTGCTTTGACGACGCCCTCGCTGGCGTCGTTTCGAGGCCTTGTGCGGCCAACTGGCCGGCAAGGCCTTGCGAAGCGTTGATGTCCGGTGCAAAAGCGCGGCCATGCTGATCATCAACGACCTATCGCTCCGCATGGCCGGACGCCTGCTTCTCGACCATGCCTCGCTGACCTTGCCGGCCGGCACCAAGGCCGGCCTTGTCGGCCGCAACGGTACCGGCAAGACGACGCTGTTCAAGGCCATCACCGGCGATTTCCCGTCCGAGACAGGCTCGATCAGCCTGCCGAAGAGCACCCGCATCGGCCAGGTGGCGCAGGAAGCGCCGGGCACCGAGGATGCGCTGATCGAGATCGTGCTCAAGGCCGATCTCGAACGCACGGCGCTGCTCGAAGAAGAAAAGACGGCGACCGATCCGCACCGCATCGCCGACATCCATATGCGGCTGGCCGATATCGACGCGCACTCAGCCGAATCCCGCGCCGCCACCATTCTCGCAGGCCTGGGCTTCGACGACGCTGCGCAACGGCGTCCGGCCTCGTCCTTCTCCGGCGGTTGGCGCATGCGCGTGGCGCTTGCTGCGGTGCTGTTTGCCGAGCCGGACCTGCTGCTGCTCGACGAGCCGACCAACTATCTCGATCTCGAAGGCACGCTGTGGCTGGAAAACTACGTGTCGAAATATCCGCACACCGTGCTTTTGATCTCGCACGACCGCGACCTGCTCAACCGCGCCGTCAATTCGATCGTCCACCTCGACCAGAAGAAGCTGACCTTCTGGCGCGGCGGCTACGACCAGTTCGAACGTCAATATACAGAGCAGAAGGAATTGCAGGAGAAGGGCCGGGTCAAGCAGGAGGCCGCGCGCAAGCACATGGAATCCTTCGTCGAGCGGTTCCGCGCCAAGGCCTCCAAGGCGAGACAGGCACAGTCGCGCATCAAGGCACTGGAAAAGATGAAGCCGATCGCGGCCCTCGTGAACGATTCGGTGCGGCCGTTCTCCTTCCCCGAGCCGGTGAAGACGGTGGCCTCGCCGATCGTGGCGCTGAACAACGTCAATGTCGGCTACACCGAGGGTCAGCCGATCCTCAAGAAGATGACGCTGCGCATCGACGCCGACGACCGCATCGCGCTGCTCGGCGCCAACGGCAACGGCAAGTCGACCTTCGCCAAATTGCTGTCCGGCCGGCTCAAGCAGGAGAGTGGCACCATGACGGTGGCGCCCGGGTTGAAGGTGGCGATCTTCGCCCAGCACCAGCTCGACGACCTCCGGCCGGACGAAAACGCCTACGAGCATGTCCGCCGGCTGATGCCGGAGGCCCCGGAATCGAAGGTGCGCGGCCGCGTCGCCCAGTTCGGCCTCACGACCGAGAAGATGAACACCGCCGCCAAGGATCTGTCGGGCGGCGAGAAGGCGCGGCTGCTGATGGGGCTGTCGGCCTTCGAGGGCCCAAACCTGTTCATCCTCGACGAACCGACAAACCATCTCGACATCGATAGCCGCGAATCGCTGATCCATGCCCTGAACGAATTTCCCGGCGCCGTGATCCTGATCTCGCATGATCGCCATCTGCTGGAGGCAACCGCCGACCGCCTGTGGCTGGTCAAGGACGGCGCGGTCAACCCCTATGACGGCGATCTCGAGGACTACAAGACGCTGGTCACCGGCGTCTCCGGCGACCGCCGCGGCAAGCGCGAGGCCGACAAGGCATCAAAAGCCGACCGCCGCCGCGATGCGGCGGCTCGCCGCGCTGCCTTCGAGCCGCTGGCCAAGGAGATCCGCGCCACCGAAGCGCTGATGGACCGCATTCGCAAGCGCATCGACGGCATTGAGGACGAACTGTCCAATCCGGCGGTCTACGAGAAGGATCCCTCGACGGCGACACGGCTGGCGAAGGAGCGCTCGCAACTGGCCCAGACGCTGGCCGGCCACGAGGAAAAGTGGCTGACCATGTCGGCAGAGTATGAGGAAGGCACGGCGGAGTGATTACCCTCCCCCTTGTGGGGAGGGTCGATCCGCGAAGCGGAGCGGGGTGGGGGTCTGCGCCACACCCCACCCCGGCGTTACACGCCGACCCTCCCCATCAAGGGGAGGGTAAGATCTGGCCCTACACGCCGCGTCCGGAACCGGTTAACCTCGCCCCATGAACCAACACGCCAAGCTTCGCATCGGCCATTCGGCCTGTCCGCATGATTGCCCCTCGACCTGCGCGCTCGAGGTCGAGTTGCTTGACGGCAACCGCATCGGCCGCGTCCATGGCGCCAAGTCCAACAGCTACACGGCCGGTGTCGTCTGCGCCAAGGTTGCCCGCTATGCCGACCGCGTCCATCATCCCGACCGTTTGCTGAAGCCGCTAATCCGCGCCGGTTCCAAGGGCGACGGCGCCTGGAAAGAAGCAAGCTGGGAGGCGGCGCTCGACCTCGTCGCCGAAAAATTCATTGCGGCCGAGGAGAAATACGGCTCGGAGACGGTCTGGCCCTATTATTATGCCGGCACGATGGGGCTGGTGCAGCGCGACGGCATCGACCGGCTGCGCCACGCCAAGAAATACTCCGGCTTTTTCGGTTCGATCTGCACCAATCTCGCCTGGACCGGCTGGATGATGGGCGCCGGCGCCTTGCGCGGGCCGGACCCGCGCGAGATGGCGAAATCCGATTGCGTGGTGATCTGGGGCACCAATGCTGTGGTGACGCAGGTCAACGTCATGACGCACGCCATCAAGGCGCGCAAGGAGCGCGGCGCGAAGATCGTAGTCATCGACGTCTATGAGAATGCGACGATGAAGCAGGCCGATCTCGGCCTGGTGCTGAAGCCGGGCACCGATGGCGCGCTGGCCTGCGCGGTCATGCATGTGCTATTCAGGGAAGGCATGGCCGACCGCGCCTATCTCGAAAAGTACACGGACGACCCGAAAGGGCTGGAAGCGCATCTCGAGACGCGCACGCCGGACTGGGCGGCCGGGATCACCGGCTTGACGGTCGCCGAGACCGAGGCCTTCGCCCGCCTCGTCGGCACGACTAAAAAGACCTATTTCCGCCTCGGCTACGGCTTCGCGCGCCAGCGCAATGGCGCCGTCAACATGCATGCAGCGTCCTGCATCGCGGCTGTCACCGGCAGCTGGCAATATGAGGGCGGCGGCGCCTTCCATTCCAACTCCGGCATCTTCAAGCTCAACCAGGAAGTTCTGGAAGGCACCAGGATGCGCGATCCCTCGATCCGCCATCTCGACCATTCGCGCATCGGCCCGGTGCTGACCGGAGCCAGCGACGCGCTTTATGGCGGCCCGCCGGTGACGGCGATGCTGATCCAGAACACCAACCCGGTAAATGTCGCGCCGGAACAGCGGCTGGTGAAACAGGGTTTTATGCGCGACGACCTGTTCTCTTGCGTGCATGAGCAGTTCATGACCGACACGGCCAAGCTTGCCGATGTCGTGCTGCCGGCGACGATGTTCCTCGAGCACGACGACGTCTACAAGGGCGGCGGCAATCAGCACATCACGCTCGGCCCCAAGCTGATCGAGCCGCCGGAAGGACCGCGCACCAACCATTTCGTCATCGAGGAATTGGCAAAACGCCTTGGCGTCGCCGATCGTCCGGGCTTCGGCCTCACCGAGCAGCAGCATATCGACTTCATCCTGGGCAAGCGCGGGCTGGGCAGCTTCGACAGCTTGAAGGAAGACAAGTGGATCGACCTGCAGCCGGATTTCGAGGCAGCACACTTCATCAATGGATTTGGCCACGCGGATGGAAAATTCCGCTTCCGCGCCGACTGGACCGGGCAGGCGGCGCCCAACCGGCCGCCGAAAAGCATGGGCCTGTTCGGCCCGGTGGCGCTTCTGCCGGAATTTCCCGACCATGTCGACTTGATCGAGGTCGCCGACGAAGCGCATCCGTTCCGGCTGACGACGTCGCCGGCGCGCAATTTTCTCAACTCGACCTTTTCGGAAACGCCGGTGTCGAAGGCCAGGGAGGGCCGCCCGGAACTGCTTCTGCATCCCGACGATGCCGCAGCCCTTGGGTTGGCCGACGGCGATCGCGTCGAGGTCGGCAACACGCGCGGCGAAGTCGTGCTGCATGCAAAGCTGTTTGACGGGATCAAGCGCGGCGTCGTCATCGCCGAAGGCATCTGGCCAAACAGCGCCCATGAGCGCGGCGAAGGCATCAACGTTCTGACCGGCGCCGATGCGCCGGCGCCCTATGGCGGTGCTGCCTTCCACGACAACAAGGTCTGGCTGCGCGCGGCAGGCTGAGGTCGGCGAGAACTCCGCTCGTCTCGCGCCAGATCAGACCGTGCAGGATTTTTCGGCCGCCTGACGCTAGCCGGGCAATGGCACCGTCAACCCGACCTTGACCCGGTCCATCGCAACAAAAGTTCGGAACTTGCGGACATTGTTGCTGTCGAAGAACAGTTTTCGCGTCAGCGCCTCATAGGCGGCCATGTCGGCCACGGTGATGACCAGGATGAAATCGGCCTCGCCGGTGACATAGTAGCATTGCTGAACTTCGGGGGTTGCCGAGAATTGCCGCTTGGCCGCGTCGATCAGTTCGGCACGTTCGCTCTCGAGTTCCACCTCGACGAAGATGGTGATCGGCTGGCCGACCGCTGCCGGCTCGACGACCGCGACATTGCCGGCGATGACGCCGGTCTGCTCCATGCGCTTGATGCGGCGCTGCACCGCCGGTGCCGACAGGTTCACCGCCTCGCCGATCAGCCGCTGCGGCGTCGTGTTGTCGCGCTGCAGGATAGCAAGGATGGCGAGATCGAAACTGTCGAGAATGGGTGGCGATACAGGCAATGGAGAGGTCCTCGGCGAAACAAACTTGCATTTGGGAGGCCATATTACAGCGCCCTTTGCACCGGTCCTGCAATATATTCTCGCCGAACGCCAAGGAGGCCCGCCAGTGTTCCTGCTCAACCGCAATAGTCTGCATCGCCTGCCACTCGATCCGGCCGATGCCGAAATCCTCGGC
The DNA here is from genome assembly GCF_004022985.1 of Mesorhizobium sp. M7A.F.Ca.ET.027.02.1.1. Taxonomy (NCBI): domain Bacteria; kingdom Pseudomonadati; phylum Pseudomonadota; class Alphaproteobacteria; order Hyphomicrobiales; family Phyllobacteriaceae; genus Mesorhizobium; species Mesorhizobium sp. M7A.F.Ca.ET.027.02.1.1. Next base: position 18,254 of record NZ_RZOL01000021.1, read on the forward strand.
GTGGCCGGCGCTGACACGGTCGAGCGTTTTCTTTCCCGTCGCGACAATCACCTGAAAACGCCGCTGCATGCGCTTCCGGCGTTTGCCAGCGAACTCGGAATTAGCGCTATCCATATCAAGGATGAAGGCTTTCGCCTCGGCCTCGGCAGCTTCAAGGCTCTGGGCGGCGCTTATGCCGTCTTCCGCCTGGTGCTGGAGGAGGCAGGCAACCGGCTTGGCCGGCCCGTCGATGTTGCCGATCTCGATCGGCCCGACGTGTGTGCCGTCGCCGCGGCGATGACATTTGCCTGTGCGACCGACGGCAATCATGGCCGCTCCGTTGCGCAAGGCGCGCAACTCGTCGGCGCGCGGGCGGCGATCTTCGTCCACGCCGGCGTCAGCGAGGAGCGCATAGCGGCGATCGCCCGCTATGGTGCCGAGATGATCCGCGTCGACGGCAACTATGATGATTCGGTCAGGCAGGCCGCCCAGGTTTCGGCCGAGAAGGGCTGGACCGTCGTGTCCGACACCTCATGGTCGGGCTATGAACGGATTCCTGGCCTGGTCATGCAGGGCTATACGGCGATCGTGCGCGAAGCGCTGCGTCAGCTCCCTCGGACACCAACCCACGTCTTTGTGCAGGCTGGTGTCGGTGGCATTGCCGCCGCGCTGGCCGGTCATCTCGCCATCGTGCTCGGTGACGCCAGGCCGACCTTCATCGTGGTCGAGCCGGCGCGTGCAGCCTGTGTTTTTGCAGCCGCCCAGTCCGGGCACCCGGTCAAGGTCGCGCATGGCCGGCCGACGGTGATGGCCATGCTTGAATGCTACGAGGCCTCCCCGGTAGCCTGGCGGGTGCTGGCGCGCGCCGCCGATGCCTTCATGACGGTGGATGAGACCGACGCCATCACGGTGATGCGGCGGTTGGCCCGGCCGGCCGGCGGGGATCCGGTGATCGTCGCCGGCGAAAGCGGCGGTGTTGGTCTTGCCGGGCTGATCCGGGCGATGGCTGACAACCCGACCGAGCTTGGACTGGACGGCAAATCGCGGGTGCTGGTGATCAACACCGAAGGTGCCACCGACCCGCATCGCTATGCCGAGCTGGTCGGCATGAGCCCGGCCGATGTGCTGGAAGGCAAGATGAAAGCCGAGGCAACGGCATGATCGCCATCGATGCACAGCGCCTGCTTGGCCGTATCCGCGAACTCGGTGCCGTCGGTCGCGACGGCGAGGACAGGCTGATCCGGCTGGCCGCCTCCGACACCGACAAGCAGGGCCGCGATCTCTTCGTCGGCTGGCTGCGGCAGGCCGGGCTCGATGTCGCCATCGACCGGGTCGGCAATATTTTCGGCACCTGGCAAAGCCCGGACAACAGGGAGCAGGCGCCGCTGCTCATCGGCTCGCATATCGACACCGTCATCGATGCCGGCATCTATGACGGCTGCTACGGGGTGCTTGCCGGGCTGGAAGTGATCGAGACGCTCAAGGCGACAGGCTTTTCGCCGTCGCGCCCGATCGCGGTCGCCGCTTTCACCAATGAGGAGGGCGTACGCTACACGCCCGACATGATGGGCTCGCTGGTCCACGCCGGCGGCATCGATGCCGAAACGGTGCTGGCGGCCGTCGGCACGGACGGCAGCGTGCTGGGGCAGGAACTCGCCCGCATCGGCTATGCCGGCGACAGGGAGCCCGGTTTCCTCAAGCCGCACGCCTATCTCGAACTGCACATCGAACAGGGGCCGGTGCTGGAGCGTGAAAGCGTGCCGATCGGCGCGGTGGAGAATCTGCAGGGCATCTCCTGGCAGCGTATCACCATAGAGGGCGTCGCCAATCATGCCGGCACCACGCCGATGTCGATGCGCAACGATGCCGGCCACGCCGCCGCCCGGACCATCACCTTCCTGCTCGACCGGATCAAAGCCTCGAACGCGCCGACGGTGGCGACCGTGGGTACGATCCGCTTCGAGCCGAATGCCATCAACGTCATTCCCTCGCGCGCCGTCTTCACCATCGATCTGCGCGACCCCGACGAACAGCGCCTGCAGGCGGAGGAGGCGGCGCTTGCCGCCTATCTCGAGCAGCTTGCCACCGATGAGAACGTGACGATCTCGGTCGAGCAACTGGCTCGCTTCGAGCCGGTGATCTTCGACCTTCGCATCGTCGAACGAATCGAGGCGGCCGCGAAACGCCGTGGCCTTGGCGTCAGGCGCATGACGTCCGGCGCCGGCCACGATGCACAGATGCTGGCGCGCATCGCACCGGCGGCCATGATCTTCGTGCCGAGCGCCGGCGGCATCAGTCACAGTCCGCGCGAACACACCGATGATGCCGAGCTTGTTGCCGGGGCCAACATCCTGCTTGATGTGGCCGCGCAACTGGCAAACTAGGTCAGAAGGGGCGGAAAATGTCTGAACTCGATCGCGATGCGCTGAAGCAGGAAATGATTTTCTGGCGGCGCGATCTGCACGCGCATCCCGAGTTCGGTTTCGAGGAGAAGCGTACCGCAGCCTTCGTCGCCGCTAAATTGCGTGAGTTCGGCCTCGATGATGTCACCGAAGGCGTCGGCGGCACCGGCGTCGTCGGCACGCTGACGCGCGGCAGCGGCAACCGGGCGATTGCGCTCAGGGCCGACATGGATGCACTGCGCATATCAGAGCAATCGGACGCATCCTACCGATCCGGCAATCCTGGCATCATGCATGCCTGCGGCCATGACGGCCACACCACCATGCTGCTCGGCGCGGCAAAGCTGCTGGCAGGTGAGGGCGGTTTCGACGGCACCGTGCGCTTCGTCTTCCAGCCGGCCGAGGAATGGGGCAGGGGGGCACTCGCCATGCTCGACGATGGGCTGATGCAGCGCTTTCCCTTCGATGAGATTTTTGGCCTGCACAACATGCCCGGCCTGCCGATCGGTCATTTCGAGACCCGTGCCGGCCCTATCATGTCGGCCGAGGATATCTTCGAGATCGTGCTTAAAGGGCTCGGCGGCCATGCCGCGCGGCCGCATGCGGGCAACGAGACGCTGGTCGCCGCCTGCGCACTGGTCACCAATCTGCAGACCATCGTCTCGCGCCGGCTGAGCCCGGCCGACATATCGGTGGTTTCGGTGACCGAGCTGATCACCGACGGCACCCGCAACGCTCTGCCCGGCCTTGCCCGCATCCTCGGCGATGCGCGCAGCTTCCGCCCCGAGGTCAGCGCCGAGATCGAGCGGCAGATGCGCATCATTACGCAGGGCACCGCTGCCGCCTACAATGTCGCGGCCGAGGTCAATTACAGCAGGGAGTTCGTGCCGCTGCGCAACGATGCCGAGCTGGTCGATGCCGCATTTGCCGCCGCAAGGCACGTCTTCGAACCCGGCAACATCGCCGTCGCCCGCGAGCCGATGACCGCCTCCGAGGATTTCGCCCGCTTCCTCGACCATGTGCCGGGCTGCTTCGTCTTCCTCGGCAATGGCGAGGGCTCGGCGCCGCTGCACAATTCCAGCTACGACTTCAACGATGACGGGCTGTTGTTCGGCACTAATTTCCATTTCGCGCTGGTCAGGCAACGACTGGGCGGCGAGGCGGGAAGATGAAGGAGATTGCCGGGATGCTGGCCAGGACAAGCTTGTGACGGACCGGCGACCGATAGGGCAGTGCGCCTCGGTACGCTTTTAACAAAGATAATCCCCCGATGACGCAGGGGAAAGACTCAGCTAGCCTTACCCGTGCGGCGGACCTAATTATCCGCTTGGCCGGCGCTTCACTCCTCCCAAGCGGCGCCGGCCTTCTTCTCCAAAAGTCCGTCCGGGACGCCACAACGGGTTGCGGCAGCACGCGAACCTCGCAAAAGCCAAGTTCCGCCTCCGGTTGCCTCGAGAATGCATCGGGGAGCGCTGGCGAAACCGCCCTCCATCTTCGACTGCGTGCGTGGACGATTGGCAAGGGAACCAAAGGCGGTTTCCCCGGTTGGTTCTGCTCCAAAGGAGTGTTGCACTATGTTCCGTCTGCTCGTCGCCGGCGCCTTCGCCTATGTCACTTATCGTATCGCCAGGAAGATGGTCGAAAACGTGCCCGATACGGTCGACCCGCTGCTGTTGCCGCCGTCGAAGCATGATCGCGAGACCTTGCGGCGGCAGTCGGCCGACATGGGTGTCGATCCGCAACGCTAAAGACACGGACGACGCGCTTCGGCCTGTCTAGCACGAGGCCAGCCCCGCATCGATATTGCGAACAAAGCAGAAACGATGCTTGATGGGCGATGAACCTCGCCACTGCTGATTCGACCTTTCGGGACCCGACCGTCCAGCCTGCCTATCTCGCCCGGCTCAACGATGCCCAGCGCCAGGCAGTCGAGCACGGCGACGGCCAGATAGCCGGTCCGCTGCTGGTCATTGCCGGCGCCGGTTCGGGCAAGACCAACACGCTGGCGCATCGCGTCGCTCATCTGGTCGTCAAGGGGGCAGACCCGCGCCGCATCCTGCTGATGACGTTTTCGCGCCGCGCCGCGTCCGAAATGGCCAGGCGCGTCGAGCGTATCGCCGGCGAAGTGCTCGGCCGCGATGCAGCTGTCATCACCGATGCGCTGACCTGGGCGGGAACCTTTCACGGCATCGGCGCGCGGCTGCTTCGCGACTATGCGCTGGAGATCGGCCTCGACCCGGCCTTCACCATCCATGACCGCGAGGATTCCGCCGACCTGATGAATCTGGTCCGCCACGAACTCGGCTTCTCGAAGACGGAAGCGCGTTTCCCCACCAAGGGAACCTGCCTTGCCATCTATTCGCGCGCCGTCAACGCACAGGCGCCGCTCAACGAGGTGTTGGGTTCCGCCTTTCCCTGGTGCGCCGGTTGGGCCGAGCAGCTGAAACAATTGTTCGCCGGTTATGTCGAGGCCAAGCAGGCGCAAAACGTGCTCGATTACGACGATTTGCTGCTCTACTGGGCGCAGATGGCGGCGGAGCCCGAGATAGCAGCGCATCTGGGCGGGCGTTTCGACCATGTGCTGGTCGACGAATACCAGGACACAAATCGCCTGCAGGCTTCGATCCTCATGGCACTGAAACCCGACGGCGCCGGGCTGACGGTGGTGGGCGACGATGCGCAGTCGATCTATTCGTTCCGCGCCGCCGAGGTGCGCAACATCCTCGACTTCCCCAACCAGTTCGCGCAAGCCGCTGACGTCGTGATGCTGGAGCGCAATTACCGCTCGACCGAAACCATCCTGGCGGCCGCCAATGCGGTGATCGGCGAAGCCTCGGAGCGCTTCACCAAGAACCTGTGGTCGGAGCGCAAGTCGACCGACAGGCCAAAACTGGTGACCGTGCGCGACGAGGTCGAGCAGGCCAATTTCGTCTGCGATACCATCCTGGCCGAGCGCGAGGCCGGCACGGCACTGAAATCGCAGGCGGTGCTGTTTCGCGCCTCGCACCACAGCGGCCCGCTGGAGATCGAATTGACGCGGCGCAACATTCCCTTCGTCAAGTTCGGCGGGCTGAAATTCCTCGATGCAGCCCATGTCAAGGACGTGCTGGCGGTGCTGCGCTTCGCCGAGAACCCGCGCGACCGGGTCGCCGGCTTCCGCGTGCTGCAGCTGATGCCGGGCATCGGCCCTTCGGCTGCCGCGCAGATCGTCGAGACCATGACGACGGCGCTGGACGAGGCCATGGGGCTGGCCGGCTGGCGTCCGCCGCAACGCGCCGCGGATGACTGGCCGGGCTTCGTCTCGCTCTATTCCGGCCTGCGGACCGGCGCCAAATGGCCTGCCGACCTCGAACAGATCAGGCTGTGGTATGAGCCGCATCTGGAGCGCATCCACGAGGACGCGACGACGCGCCGCGCCGACCTGTTGCAACTTGAGCAGATCGGCTCGGGCTATGCTTCGCGCGAGCGCTTCCTGACAGAACTGACGCTCGATCCGCCGGACGCCACCAGTGACCAGGCCGGGCCGCCGCATCGCGACGAGGACTATCTGATCCTGTCGACCATCCATTCGGCCAAGGGCCAGGAATGGAAGAACGTCTTCGTGCTCAACACGGTCGACGGCTGTATCCCGGCCGATCTCGGCGTCGGCACCAAGGAAGACATCGAGGAGGAGCGCCGGCTGCTCTACGTGGCGATGACGCGGGCCAAGGACAATCTCAACCTGGTCATGCCGCAACGCTTCTTTCCGCACGGCCAGGCGGCGCGCGGCGACCGCCATCTCTATGCCTCGCGCACCCGCTTCATCCCGGCTTCGATCCTGGCTGCGTTCCAGCAGGTGTCCTGGCCGAGCGCACAGGTGGCACAGGGCAGGGCGGCTCGGCCGGAGGTGCGCGTCGACATCGGCGCGCGCATGCGCGGCATGTGGAAATAGCTGCGGGATAGCGCCCCATGTTGAACCACCGGTCAGGGTCGCCATAGCGGGTGCGCTGGGCCGCATGGGCCGCGAGATGGCGTCCGCCGTGCACGGCGACGCGCGGCTGGCGCTCGCCGCCCGCTTCCACCGGCCGGGCAGTATCGGCGAAGGGCTGGTGAGCCGCGACGAGGCGCTTGCCGTGGCCGACGTGGTCATCGACTTCACCACGCCGGCTGCCTCGGCTGATCTGGCCAGCATTTGCGCCGAGCGCGGCGGGCCGGCCCTGGTCATCGGCTCAACGGGCTTCGATGCTGATGAATCGGCTGCTATCGCTGATGCCGCGAAAACAATTGCCATCGTGCGCTCCGGCAGCTTTTCGCTCGGGCTCAACATGTTGATCGGGCTGGTCGAGCAGGCGGCGCGGGCACTCGATCCCGATGACTGGGACGTGGAGATTGTCGAGGCGCATCATCGCCACAAGGTCGATGCGCCATCGGGGACGGCGTTGATGCTGGGGCATGCCGCAGCCGGCGGACGCGGCATCGACCTGGACACGGTCGCAAGGCTTGCACGCGACGGCGTCATCGGCGCGCGGCCGACCGGCGAGATTGGCTTTGCGGTGCTGCGTGGCGGCAGCATCATCGGCGAACACAGCGTCAGCTTCTGCGCCGAGGGCGAGACCTTGACCTTGTCGCATGCAGCCGGCGACCGCGTCATGTTCGCACGCGGCGCCATCGCCGCCGCGCTCTGGCTCGAGGGACGCCCGCCAGGCGAATATGACATGCGCGACGTGCTGGGCATGACCGGCCTATAGCGGCCGGTTTGTCGTCCCGGTTGGACGTACGCACCCATATCTCGTCCACCTCCGCACCGAAAAAAGAACGCTGGAGGGGTCAGGTCTCTTCAAACCGAACCGTTCGGTTCGATTTCTGTTGACGGACTGTATAGCAGATGGTGAACGCTGGCCTGGTTGTCGGCCTCGCATAGTGGGAGAAGAATCTCACTAAAGATTTGCTTTCGAACAATAAAATTATGACCGCCGGGGGCCTGTGCCAAATTTCAAGGCCCGGATTCAAGCTGCGGAGGAACATCTTCGTGATTGGAATCCGCGGCAGGGCAAACCCATCTCGGGGTGGTCCGAGCGACGCGAAATTCCTCCCAAGGGCACGCCACCAGACGGACAGAACAAAGAAATACTGGAGTAACTAAAATGACCAAGATCGCTCTTACCGCCGCCGCCATCCTCGTTGCCACGGGGACTGCTTTTGCCGGCAGCGACAACTATGGCTCTTACAATGCCAACCAGCCGGTTGCGAACCAGTCTGTGTCCAACATCGACACCACGCACACCGGCTCGATCCCGAAGTCCGTAAAGACGCAGGGTGATGCCAATGCCAAGGTGCCGGCTCAGTCGGGCCAGGGCATCTGGGGTCGCTGATTTTCTGAAGTCTGCGACCACAAAGAGCGGTGGGCTTTGCCCGCCGCTCTTGTTTTTTATGGAACCAGCAACAATCGGGGCATCGTTTGAGCAGCCGATTTTGCGCAGTTGGCATGAACCGTTGGTTCGAAGTCTGCCGGGTGGCAGCTTGCCCGCGGCGCCTGAATTCTAGCCCAAATCCTTCGGGTGCACACAATGCGTCAGCGGGGCGCTCGACAGGCCGGACCAGTCACCTTCGAAAGCGAAGCGTGCCAGGGCTGCCGTCGGGAATTTTTCTTCAAGTCTCGCGAGCGCCTTGGCGTCTGACCCCGGCCCGGCAAGCTGTCTGGCCAAATGTTCCAGGCCCGGATTGTGGCCAATTACCAGCAAGCTGCCGCTTGAAGCGTCGGATTGACCAATCTGGCTCAGAATGTCCGCCGCTGAAGCATCGTACAGCGCCTTGATGAATGCGATCCGGGGCTGGACGGGCAGCTCCGCCGCCACCAGCCGCCAGGTGTCGCGGGTGCGCAGCGCCGGCGACACCAGCGCCAGGTCCGGCAGCCAGCCGCGCGCCGCAAGCTCGCGCCCGATCGAGCGCGCCGCCTTCACTCCGCGTTCGGCCAAAGGCCGATCGAAATCATCAAGGCCAGGGTCGTCCCAGCTGGATTTGGCGTGACGAAGCAGGAGAAGCTGTTTCATCGTCACGCTCTCGCCTCACGGCGTGATGCGCGCCAGATGCTCGAGGTCGGTTTCCTCGCGCAGCGGGTCGGGGGCCATCACCACCGAAGTGCCGTTGTCGGCATCGTCGGCAAAGTGGGCAAGCACGGTGCGGCCGGCCTCCATGCGCGCCTTGCCTTCGGCAACCAGTCCCAATGCAAGCGGATAGAGCCGGTGCTCGGCCTTCAGCACGCGGGCCGCCAATGTATCGGCGGTGTCGCCGACCATCACCGGCACGGCCGCCTGTGCGATGATGGGGCCGTCATCCATCTCGGAGGTGACGAAGTGCACGGTGCAGCCATGGATGCGGATGCCGGCGGCCAGTGCGCGCACATGGGTGTCGAGCCCCTTGAACGCCGGCAGCAGGGCAGGGTGGATGTTGATCATGCGGCCCTGCCATCTCTGGACGAAGCCGGGGGTGAGGATGCGCATATAGCCGGCCAGCGCCACGATCTCGGCGTTGAAGGCCGCGAGCGCCGCGTCTATTGCGGCGTCATGCGCCTGCTTGCTGCCATGGTCGGCACGCGAGACGACCTGCGTGGCGATGCCGCGCGCTCTGGCGATGCCGAGCCCGGCGGCGTCCGCCTTGTCGGAAATGACACCGACGATCTCGGCCGGGAACGCCGGGTCGCTGGCCGCGGCAATCAGCGCGGTCATGTTGGAGCCGCGCCCCGAGATCAGGACGACGGTGCGTTTCCTCTGCGCGTTCATAGGCCGATCGAGCCCCGATAGATGACGCCGGCGTCGCGGCGCGGCACGATGCGGCCGATCGGCGTCACCGTCTCGCCGGCCTCCTGCAGCACGGCGGCGACCTGTGCTGCCTGACCGGATGCGACTGCCAGAATCATGCCGATGCCGCAATTGAAGGTGCGCATCATCTCTTCCGGCGCCACGCCGCCGGTCTTGGCCAGCCACGAAAACACCGCAGGAACGTCGATCGCCTCGAGATCGAGTTCGGCCGAAAAATCCTTGGGCAGCACGCGCGGGATATTTTCCGGGAAGCCGCCGCCGGTGATGTGGGCGAGCGCCTTGATACCATGCGTGTTGCGGATCGCCTTGAGAATCGACTTCACGTAGATGCGGGTCGGCTCGAGCAGCGCCTCGGCCAGAGTGGCCTCGTCGTTGAACGGTGCCGGATCGCTCCACGACAGACCGCTGACGGCGACGATACGGCGCACCAGCGAATATCCGTTCGAGTGCAAGCCAGAGGAAGCCAGGCCCAGCAGCACGTCGCCTTCGACAATATCGTCGGTGGGCAGCAATTGGCCGCGCTCGGCGGCGCCCACCGCAAAGCCGGCGAGGTCGTAATCATTGCCGTGATACATGCCGGGCATCTCGGCCGTCTCGCCGCCGATCAGCGCGCAGCCGGCCTGGCGGCAGCCCTCGGCAATGCCGCCGACGATCGCGGCTCCCTGGTCGGGATCGAGCTTGCCGGTGGCGAAATAGTCGAGGAAGAACAGCGGTTCGGCACCTTGCACGACGATGTCGTTGACGCACATGGCGACGAGGTCGATGCCAATCGTGTCGTGCTTGCCGGCATCGATGGCGATCTTGAGCTTGGTGCCGACGCCGTCATTGGCCGCCACCAGCACCGGGTCGGTAAAGCCGGCGGCCTTGAGGTCGAACAGGCCGCCGAAACCGCCGATCTCGCCGTCGGCGCCCGGCCGGCGCGTCGCGCGCACCAGCGGCTTGATCTTCTCGACCATGAGATTGCCCGCGTCGATATCGACACCGGCCTCGGCATAGGTGAGCCCGTTCTTGCGCTTGTTCACGTCGCGCTTGCTCATTTCTGGTGCCCGTTCAACAATTTTCCTTGTCGCGGGCTCTTCGCATGAACGGTTTCTGTCCGCAAGGATAACGGCCATTTCGGCCCATAAAACCGTGGACAGGGCGCGCATATAGGCGCTCGTGATTGGCGAAAGCCAAGCTGAAAGCCGCTCTCCTGTGCGGGAGATCGGCAGCTTCTCTCTTGTTGCCACCCGCTATCTTCATCATCTATCTCCGACCAAGAGGAGGTGCCAAGCATTTGACCATCCCCAACCTGATCACCATCCTGCGCCTTATCCTGGTGCCGGCGGTGGTGCTGGCGATGCTGCAGGCGCGCTGGGACTGGGCTTTTGCCGGGTTCCTCGTCGCCGGCATTTCCGACGGCGTTGACGGGTTCATCGCCCGCCGTTTCAACCAGCAGTCCACGCTCGGCGCGTATCTCGACCCGGTGGCCGACAAGCTGCTGCTGGTTTCGGTGTTCGTGGTCATGAGCTTCATCGGGCAATTGCCGCTGTGGCTTGTCGTCATCATGGTGTCGCGCGACGCGTTGATCGTCTGCGCGGTGGTGTTGTCCGCCATCATGACCCATCCGGTCGAGATGAAACCGTTGTTCGTGTCGAAGGCCAACACCGCGATCCAGATCGTGCTGGCCGCGCTTGTGCTGGGAGAACTTGCCCTTGCCGTTCACCTCGACCCGCTGAGGTCAGCCCTCATATTGCTGTCCGGGGTCTTGACCGTGGCTTCGGCCGCAGCCTATCTCGTGACTTGGCTGAGGCACATGAGCGGCTATGGCGAAGGCTCCACTCCGGACATCTGAGACAGAAGCGGCAGCGATCGAGGCCGCGGCCGCCGACATCGCCGCGTCCGCGACCTTTCGCCGGCAGATCTTCTTCTGGCTGGCCGGTGCCGCGCTGCTGGCGCTTTTCCTCTATGTTTTCAGCGCCATCCTGCTGCCCTTCGTCGCCGGCATGGTGCTGGCCTATTTCCTCGATCCCGTTGCCGACCGGCTGCAGCGGCTCGGCCTGTCCCGTTTCATGGCGACGGTGGTCATCCTCATCACCTTCCTCATCGTGCTGGTGCTGGCCTTTGTCATCCTCATTCCGGTTCTGGCCACGCAGATGGCCGATTTCGCCGGCAAATTGCCGGAATATCTGACCCGGCTGCAAAGCCTGATCACCTCGTTCGATCCGAAATGGCTGGAACAGAAGTTCGGCGTCAACGCCAACAGCTTGCGCGACGGGCTGAATTCGCTGCTGACCTCGGGCTTCGGCCTGGTCACCACCGTCTTCACCTCGCTGTGGAGCTCCGGCATGGCGCTGGTCTCGGTGGTCAGCCTGTTCGTGGTGACGCCGGTGGTCGCCTTCTACATGCTGCTCGACTGGGACCGCATGGTGGCGGTCATCGACGGTTGGGTGCCGCGCGACAACGTCCAGACCGTGCGCGCCATCGCACGTGACATCAACACCGCAACAGCCGGCTTCGTGCGCGGCCAGGGCACGCTGTGCCTGGTGCTGGGCGCCATGTATGCCACCGGGCTGACGCTGACCGGACTGAATTTCGGCATCCTCATCGGCCTGTTCGCCGGGCTGATTTCCTTCATCCCCTATGTCGGCTCGCTGACCGGGCTGGTGCTGGCTGTCGGCGTCGCCTTCGTCCAGTTCTGGCCGGACTGGACGATGATCGTCGCGGTCGCGGTCGTGTTCTTCATCGGCCAGTTCATCGAGGGCAACATCCTGCAGCCGCGGCTGGTCGGCAAGAGCGTCGGCCTGCACCCGGTATGGCTGATGTTTTCGCTTTTTGCCTTCGGTGCGCTGTTCGGCTTCGTCGGCTTGTTGATCGCGGTGCCGGCTTCGGCTGCTGTAGCCGTGCTGGTGCGGTTCGCCATAGCCCGCTATCTCGAATCGCCGCTCTACAAGGGCCGCGGCGCGGCACCTGTGCCGCAGCTCCCGGCCGATCGCGGCGGCGGCCACCGCACGCAACCGCGTAGCTGAAGTGACCGCCCAGCCAACCGACCCGCCACGCCAGTTGCCGCTCGATCTCGGCCATGGCACCGGCTATTCGCGCGACGAACTCGTCGTCTCCGGCACCAACAACCAGGCGGTGGCGCTGGTCGACCGCTGGCCGGACTGGCCATCGCCGGTGGTGGTGCTGGCCGGTCCCGCGGGTTCGGGCAAGACGCATCTGGCCTCGATCTGGCGCGCGCGTGCCAATGCGGTGGCGGTCGACGCCAGGCGCATCGGCGACAGCATTGCCAATCTCGGCGCGCGGCCGGCACTGATCGACGATGTCGATACCGGCGCGGTCGATGAACAGGGCCTGTTCCATCTGATCAATACGGTGCGTGGTGCGGGGTCGACGCTGCTCCTGACGGCGCGCCGCTTCCCGTCCGCCTGGCGCGTCACGCTGCCTGATCTCGCCTCACGGCTGAAAGCGGCGGCGACAGTGGAAATTCATGAGCCCGACGATCTCCTGCTCGCCGGGGTCATCACGAAACTCTTCGCCGACCGTCAGATCGAGGTCGAACCGCATGTCGTGCAGTATCTGGTCCGCCGCATCGAGCGCTCGCTAGCGACAGCGATGCGCGTGGTGGAGCGGCTCGACCGGACCGCGCTCGAACGCAAGACGCCGATCACCAGGGCGCTGGCAGCCGAAACCGTCAACGCCATGGATGAAGGGCAGGGCGAATTCGAGATTTAGCTGAGAGGTCAGTCTCAGAGCCACATTACGGCGAAATGACGGACCGCGAGGTAGACGGCAGAGTGAGCGGCGATATAGCCGGCGGCGACCAGCACAAACATTCCGATACTGATACGCCAGGAGCGGGAGACGACGGCGCCTGGGGCCTGCCTCGCCTGTCTGCGGCTTTCACGGTTGTTCCACATCGCCAGCGCGGCGCAGGCAATTGCCCACGTCACCATGAACGGAACGGTGATGCCGGCATAGGCAAAGTACGCCGGTCCGAAAAGCGACACCCAGGCATCCATTCCAAGCATCTGAACCCCCTGTTGCCGAACCGGTCACGGATGCACGACCGGAGCCGGAGCAAGTGACCATATGGCTGCGCCGGGCATTGGGCTATGAGGGGATGGTCGGAGTGGAGAGATTCGAACTCCCGACCCTCTGGTCCCAAACCAGATGCGCTACCAGGCTGCGCTACACTCCGAACGGTCTGTTGCCTATTCATTTCGGTGGTGCATGGCAAGTGCAAAAACCTGCGAGAGCAAAAACCTTGCCGCCGTGCGCATTGCGCAGTAATGACGGGCGAAGGGTGGCGATGCTGCCTTGCACAAGAACGAGGTGGCCATGTCCGCGCGCATTTTCAGCCCAGCCAAAACCGCGATGCAGTCCGGCAAGGCCAAGACCGGCCACTGGGTGCTGGAATTCGATCCCGAGACGCGCAAGAAGATCGACCCGCTGATGGGCTATACGACGTCGGCAGACATGAGAAGCCAGATCAGGCTTAGCTTCGACACGCGGGAAGAGGCGGTGGCCTACGCCGAAAAGCAAGGGCTCGCTTTCCGCGTCGAAGAGCCGAAAGAGACCAAGCGCCGCCAGATTTCCTATGCGGAGAATTTCCGCTATGACCGCAGGACGCCCTGGACGCATTGAACGGCGGTCAGTGCCAGAATATCCAGCCGGCCCAAAGGCCGGCCAGCGGTCCCGTAGCTCAGCTGGATAGAGCACCGGCCTTCTAAGCCGATGGTCACAGGTTCGAATCCTGTCGGGATCGCCAGTATCTCCTTGTTTTTGCTACTATAGTTCGTACAACCGACTGCGAGCGGCAAAGGCACCATCCATCGTGTCAGCACGGTGTCAGCAGAAAATTTGAAGCCCGCTGCCGAGAGGTAGCGGGCGTCCAGCTAGAACGGATTGGGTGCCAGTGGTAAAGTCGCGGCATCGCGGGGAGGACACGTCAATGCGCGGGGAGGAGCGACGGCAACTTGTTCGGGATTTTCTGGCTAGGCATAAGCTCGGGGCTATCAGCACCGTGCATCCGGACGGGTCTCCAGAGGCAGCCGTCATACAGGTGACGTTGGGCGACGACCTCAACATCGTGTTCGACAGCTTTCCCGGCAGTCGGAAGCTGGCAAATATTAAACGAGACAGTCGGATCGCCGTGGTGATCGGCTGGGACGAAAACGTGACGGTTCAAATTGAAGGCCTGGCCCGACCTGCCAAGGCTAACGAATTGCAGCGATTGAGAGATGCTCACGTTGCCAACTGTCCACTTGAAGCGGAGTTTCTAAAGCAAGGGGCACAACTCTTTACGATTTCGCCCCAATGGATTCGCTATTCCGATTTCAGAGGCGAGCCGATAGTTTTTGAGCTGTCCGGCGACTCGCTTGCGAAATAGGAGGGAGCCCGCCACCGGCAGCGGGCCTGTCGGGGTCGCCAAAGCCTTTAGTTCGTTCCGACGTGGGCTTTCAGAGAGCGGGATCGGGCCTCGTGCGCTCAAACCGCCGCCGCCAGAAGCAGCGTTACCCCCAGGACCGTCGACGCATAGATCGTCGCTAGAAGCACGATCGGCCGAGGATACTCGGCGGGTGTCGCGAGGCCGGCAAAGTCGGGATTTCGGGTTTCGGTGCCGGGCCACGGGACGTCGTCGTCGTCGGCGGCGTTGTCATTGCAAGCGCGCACAGAAAAACGCCGGGCTATATCGGCGGCGATCAGAGGATCGTCCGCCACCAATTTCGACCAGTCCGAAACAATGCCGATTTCACGTTTGAACATCGCTCGCCTCCCGTTTGCGCTCTAACAGCGATATCTAAATTATGTTCCACCGATAGTTTGACGAGGCGGACCGCTCTTGGTCACTGCGGCCTTCTGATTGATGAAAACCACGCCCGCTGCCTCCAACCCTCGCCGGATGGCAGCCAGCTTGGCCGAACTCGGAATCCTTCGTCCGCTCTCGAAACTGCCAATCGTTCCTTCGCTGAGGCCGCACTTCGCGGCGAGTCGCACCTGCGACCATTTCAGCATCGCTCGTGCGGCTCTGCACTGCTGGGATGTAAGGGGCTGGATCCCTGAGACGGTGGAACTTCGCTTGTTCACATCCTCAGATCCCTTCGCTTCGGCGGGACGTGGCTTTGCACCAGGCGCACTTTGTCCATATCCACCGTGACCATTGTCCCGAGCGATACCGTGACCTTGTCGCCGTCGATCCGCGTAACGCCGCCGGATAATTCCATCTGCTGGCCCTTGGTCAGCCTTGTCGCCGGATCAATGACCGAATGCGGAAAATTGTAACCGGGGATCGACACGCTGACGCGGTCTTCCGTGACGCGCTTCAGCACCGTCGCCATGACCGCCACTTCGTCGCCGACCTTTATTGCCATGCCACTGATTCTGGGGCGTCATCTGCCGGCGTCAAGGATTAGCTAGGGCTGATATAGCAAAATCGCGGAACCAGCTTTCTCCATGCAGGGTCGCCCCGACAGCGGCAAATACCGCAAGCCGTCCAACCCTGTTCGGTGATGAGGCGTTGGCGTGGCTCGGGCAGCCGCCCCGCGCCAGCGTATTATTTCGTGACTCCGCCTTTTCGGAACCTTCCTGCGCACGGCGCGTTCGGCCCGCTGTATTCGAGGACCCTCATATAAAAGTGGACAGGCGGGAGGCAAACAAGGGTGGGGAGGAGTGTTGCCATGTCGAAGCGAGAAATAGGCATATCTTCGGCTCTGGATCGGCGTATCGCCGATCTCAAGGCCAAGATGCAGGACGCCCGGATCACGGAATACGAAATGAAGACCTTTCAAAAAGTGGCTTCAGCCATGGGAGGCGACGGAGGCTCCCTGCGCCTCGATGCCGACGACCTGATCGCGGCATCCTTTGTCGTCGATGCGCTGAGTGAGCCAACGCTCAATTGACGACGGGCGGTTTGGTTCGCGCGCCGTTTTGCCCTTGCCCGGCCGGCAATTGGCCCACGCCTTCAAGCTCTGAAACAGGATGGCTGCTTCCAG
>NZ_RZOL01000220.1:0-10022 GCF_004022985.1 Mesorhizobium sp. M7A.F.Ca.ET.027.02.1.1
GCTTGCCGTCACGCACCGCGACCAGCGCTTCCGGCAGTGCATCGAAGCCGTAGATCTTGACGTCGGTGAAGTTGCGCGCGGCACAAGCCTCCATGGCGCCCAGCGCCATGTCGTCATTGGCGCAGACGATGGCGTCCGGCTTGCCGTTGGCGGCAAGGCCGGCCTCGGTCACCGACAGCGCCTCGGCGCGGGCGAAGTTGGCGGTCTGCTCGAAGACGATCTGGTACTTGTCCTTCAGCGGATCGAGAACGTTGTGAACGCCCTTGTTGCGGTCGATCGCCGGGCCGGCGCCGGGCTGGCCCTGAAGGTGGAAGAGTTTGGCGCCATTGGGAAATGCCGCCACCACCGCGTTGGCTTCCGCCTCGCCGCCCTTGACGTTGTCGGCGCCGACATGGGCCAGGATGCCCTCGACGCCGTCGACGCGGCGGTCGATCGTCACCACCGGAACGCCGGCCTTGACCGCTTCCTCGATGGCCGGCGCCAGCGCGTTGACGTCGAGCGGCGAGATGACAATGGCGTTGACCTTCTGCACCAAGGCCGCCTCGATGTCGGCGGTCTGCTTGGTGGCCGAGTTCTGGCCGTCGCTTTCGGTCAAATTGACGCCTTGCGTGGCGGCTTCCGCCTTGATCTCGTTCAGCATGTGCACGAAGAACGGAAAGCCGAGACTGGGCACCGAGCCAAGGATGGTGAGCTTGTCCTGCGCAAACACCGAGGGCGCGGCGACCATCATGGCGCCGAAAGCCGCGGACGACAGCAGGAATTCACGTCTGTTCATGGGATCCTCCTCCACAAAAACGCACGACCCCGAAAACCGGGATCGGTTTCAGGAAGGATCATGCATCGGTTCAAAGTGTTGGAGCATCCTCCCTGCGCCCGAAAACGCATGCCGCTCCAGCTGGCCGCCGCTGTAAAAAGAGCCTCCCACCGACGCCTGCGCAGGGATGCTAACCCAGGGCCAACCATTTGTGCAACCTCGATATAACAGCGCTGTTCGGCAAATTATCGGAATTGTCGGATTTCTGGATCGTGGGCATGCTTCCCAGCACAATAGACACGGCGCATCGCCTCCTGCGGCCTATTTGGCGTTGACTGACTTCATATTCCTTATTGAAAGGCCACCATTAAATGTGTATAAATACACATGAAAAGCGCCGACATTATCCGCCTGTTGAAAGCTGATGGGTGGGTTGAAGTTGCCCGAAGGGGTAGTCATGCGCAATTCAAACACCGCGACAGGCTAGGGCGGGTCACCGTCCCTCATCCCAAGCGCGATATTCCAATAGGCACCCTGCGCAGCATCGAAAAACAATCTGGACTGAAACTGAGGTGACGGCCATGAAGCAGTATATCGGACTTATCCATAAGGATGCCGACAGCGACTTCGGTGTGTCTTTCCCTGATTTCCCAGGCGTGATTACCGCCGGCAAGGATCTGGATGACGCCCGGTCCATGGCTGAAGAGGCCCTCGCCCTCCACATCGAAGGGTTGGTCGAGGATGGCGGGGCTGTTCCTGAACCCTCCAGTTTGGAGGCTGTGATGGCGGACACCGATAATCGCGACGGTGTTGCAATCCTGGTCTCGGCCCAGACCCAGACCAGGAAAACAGTGCGTATCAACGTGACGCTTTCCGACGACATTCTCCAAAGGATCGATGCCTTTGCCGAAGCTCATGGCTATACCCGATCGGGGTTTCTCGCAAAGGCCGCTGAAAAAGTGATGGCGCTTGAAGCGGCGTGACCCGATGAAGCCGCAAATCATCTGCCATATGCTCGCATCACTCGACGGCGGCCTTCATCCAAGCCGCTACACGACAAGTCCGGACGGGACCCGGGCGGAGTGGTCGAGCCTCTACGAGCATATCCACAACGACATGGCGGGCGACGCCTGGATCGTCGGCCGCGTCACCATGGCCGAAATGAGCAAGGCCGCCGCGCACCCACCGGCCAATGTCGACAAGGTCGACCGACCCCATCATTTAGCTCAACGTGATGCGGGTAGCTATGCCGTGGCGCTCGATGCCTCGGGCAAGCTTCACTTTTCCAAACCCGACATCGGTGGCGACCACGTCGTGGTGCTGCTTGGGCGCGACGTCGCCGACAGCCATTTGGCCGAACTCGCCGCCGACGGCGTGTCCTATATCGTGTCGGAAGCGGCGGACATCGATCTCGCGGCTGTGCTCGAGGTGCTCGGCAGCGAACTCGGCATAAGCCGGCTGCTGCTTGAGGGCGGCGCCGGCATCAACGGTTCGTTCCTTGCGGCCGGGCTCGTCGATGAACTGAGCCTTCTCGTGGCGCCCGCGATCGATGGACGCGCCGCCAACCAGGCCTTCGTCGAGTTCGGCGAGAGCGGCCTGGCGGGCAAGATGCAGTTGTCCCTGAAAAGCTGCAAGGCCTTGGCGCATGGGCTCGTCCATCTGCGCTACGCCGTCACCCCTGCTTGACGTTGCTCGCTGAACGGAAATGACCGCCAACCCGGCTATCCCGGATTGGCGGCCCGCTTCTGCGCCGACGCTTCAGCCGGTCAAACGGCGTATTGCATGGCGTCGAGATCGGCGATCAGCGTCGGGCCGGTCGGATGCCAGCCCAATCGTGCCTGTGTCAGCGCGCTGGAGGCCGGCAGATCCATCGGCGCGAACATTGCCATCCAGCCGAAATGCTCCGCCGCTCTTTCCGGCGCGATGGAGACGACCGGCAATTTCAGGCCCCGGCCAAGCGCCTCGGCGATGGCCCGCACCTCGACGCCTTCCTCGCCGACCGCGTGATAGCGTGCTCCCGGTTGCCGCTTTTCCACGGCCAGCCGGTAAAGCCGCGCCGCATCGAGGAGATGGCCCGCGGAGAAGCGGTTGCGGCCCTCGCCGACATAGGCCGAGACGCCCCTTTCACGCGCGATCTCGATGAGCGGCGAGATAAGCCCTTGCTTGACCGGATTGTGGACCTGCGGCAGCCGCACCACCGACAGATTGATGCCGTTTTCCAGAAGCGCATTGCCGGCCAGCTCGGAGGCTATGCGCGGATTGGGGTGGCTGGCATTGAAGACGTCCTCGCTTGCCAGTTCGCCATGCCCAGCGCTGCCCATGCCGACGCCGGAGGTGATCACCAGCGGCCGGTCGGAGCCGGCCAGGGCGGCGCCGAGTGCGGCGATGACGCGCTTGTCCTTTTCGCAATTTTCGGCAAACCGCGAGAAATCATGGTCGAACGCCGTATGGATCACAGCCTCCGCCTTCGCCGCGCCGTCGCGCAGCCCCTCGGGATCTTCGAGGGTGCCCCGATGCACCTCGGCGCCTGCCGCGACCAGCGCCTCGGCGCCGGCGTCGAAGCGGGTCACGCCGACCACCTGGTGGCCCGCCTTGATGAGTTCGGGAACGATCGCCGAACCGATGAAACCGGTCGCGCCGGTGAGAAAGATACGCATGCAAAATCTCCTGCACAGTTGCCTGCGTAATATTGCTGGTCTATTATTCTATTAAAGTAGTGATCTTATCATGGTATAATGGCTAACAGGATGTCCTCCAGTTCCGCCGGCTCGCTGGCAGCGTTCCTCAAAGACCGGCGCACGCGGCTCGATCCGGCGTCCTTCGGCTTTTCGGGCCGCCGACGCACGCCGGGACTGCGCCGGGAAGAGGTCGCCCAGCGCGCCAACATCAGCCCGACCTGGTACACATGGCTGGAACAGGGCCGCGGCGGTGCGCCCTCGGCCGATGTCCTCAATCGCATCGCCAAGGGGCTGCTGCTGACCGAGGCGGAGCGCGAACATCTTTTCATGCTGGGGCTCGGGCGCCCGCCCGAGGTCCGCTACACCGGTGCCGAGGGTGTCAGCCCACGGCTGCAGCGCCTCATCGACACGCTCGATGCCAGCCCCGCCATAGTCAGGACCGCTACGTGGGATGTCGTTGCCTGGAACCGCGCCGCGCGAGTCGTGCTGACCGACTACAGCGCCCTGCCCGAGGGCGAGCGCAACATCCTGCGCTTCATGTTCCTCAGTCCCCATATCCGCGCCAGGCAGCACGACTGGCAAAACCTCGCTCGTTTCGTGGTGGGCTCGTTCCGTGCCGATGCGGCACGCGCCGGCGCTGTCTCCGAGGTGCGCGAACTCGTCGACGAGCTTTGCAGCGCCAGCCCCGAGTTTGCCGCCCTGTGGCGGGCAAACGACGTGCTCAGCCACGGCGACGGGACAAAGCGCCTGAAGCATCCGGAACTCGGCGATATCGAGCTGGAATATTCGGGCTTCGCGGTCGACGGCCGGCCGGATTTGAGCCTGACCGTCTACAACCCGGTCGACAGCGCCGTCGCCGATCGCATCCGCGCGCTGGCTCTCGCCCGACACCCCAAAGAGTAAGGGCCGATGACGCCCGCCCTCAAGCACGCTCGCAGACCGCTTTCAGGATCTGCAAGGTCGGCCCCCAGTAGAGATTGGCATGCGGACGGATCGCCGGTTCGGCAAAATCGCTGAGCGTCAGCGTCAGCAGCGTTCCCTCATCCGCCGGCGCCAGATCGAAGCTGAGCACCGTGTGGTTTTCGGGCACGTCCGCCAGCCGCGAGGCCGACAGCGTGCTCCAGTAACTATAGGCGAAGCTCCTTCCCGGCTCAAAAGCGCGGATGGTGCCATGGTTCTCGAACGGCATTCCGTGCAGCAATCCGCGCATCACGATCGTGCCGCCGGCCTGTCCTTGCAGGCTGACGGTCAACTCCTCGTCGGACATCCATTGCGGGATCATTTCTGGCGTCGTCAGTATCCGCCAGACCTTGGCCGGCTCGGCACCGATGACGACGGTCTTGGTGATCGGCGCGGTAGACTCACTCATGCGAAGCAAGTTTATCGCGAATGCGGCGGCGACAATATCGCCGGTCCAAGAGTTGCGGATGCCGTCATTGCCCTTGCCCTGCGCACGATTGCAGCAGCGCGGCTTGCGAAGCGATCGTGGCCCGTGGCATCTGTCGGCTCCACCAGCGCAGACGGGCAGCATGACACCACGCCAGACACGGCAGAGCGGCAGGCAGGCGGCGCCCGGCGTCAGTCTCAACCGCGCCCTCTCAAAACTTGGCCTGTGCTCGCGCACGCAGGCGGATGTGCTGATCGCGGAGGGCCGCGTGCGCGTCGGCGGCAAGGTCGTGCGCAATGCAGCCCTGCGGGTCGACCTCGACCGCGACCGCATCGTCGTCGACGACAGGCCGGTGGTTGCCGAGCGCAAGGTCTATCTCATGCTCAACAAGCCGCGCGGGCTGGTCACCACCCGCGACGACCCGCAGCAGCGCGACACCGTCTATGCCTGCTTCGAAGGGCTCGACCTGCCCTTCGTCTCGCCGGTCGGCCGCCTCGACAAGGCCAGCGAAGGCCTGCTGCTGATGACCAACGACACCCGGTTTGCCAACCGGCTGATGGACCCGGCTTCGCATTTGCCGAAAACCTACCGCGTGCAGATCGGCACGGTGCCGGACGCGGCGATGTTGAAGACGTTGCGCGCGGGCGTGAGCGTCGACGGCGAGATCCTGACCACGAATTCGATCGAATTTTTGCGCAGCGGCGGCCGCACCGCCTGGCTGGAGATCGTGCTCGACGAAGGCCGCAACCGCCACATCCGTCGCCTGCTCGCCGCGCACGGCGTCGAGGTCCTGCGCCTCATCCGCATCGCCATCGGCCGCCTGCCGCTCGGCGACCTCGCCAAGGGCACGGCACGGCATTTGACACCGGAGGAACTGGCGCTGCTGACGGGGTGAGCAGCGCTTGCGCTGGTGCAGGCTCACAGCAATCCTTCCTGACGGAAAGCTGTCAGGAGGCCTGGCCTATAAGTCGGATGGGAGCCGGCCACGGCTTCAACGATCAGGGAGCCAATGCGATGAACCTCGTCTCTGTCCGCATCATCACGTCGGACGTTCAGCGCCTCGTGCGCTTCTACGGCGAGATCACCGGCATGCCCGTGACGGTCTACACGGAAGACTTCGCCGAACTGGCGACACCGGCCTGCACGCTGGCGATCGGCAGCACGCGCACCTTGATGCTGTTTGGCGGCGACATCGCCCGCCCCGCCGACAACCACACCGTCATCATCGAGTTCCGCGTCGGCGACGTCGATGCTGAATTCGCCAGGCTCTCGGACCTCCTCAGGAATATCACTGTGCAGAAGCCGACCACCATGCCCTGGGGCAACCGCTCGCTGCTGTTTCGCGACCCCGATGGCAATCTGGTAAATTTCTTCACGCCGGTGACCGCCGAAGCGATCAAGAAATTCGACAGATAGGGCGGAAGCGGCGCCGCTGGCCAAAGCCGCCCTACTTCTGGTTCCATTTCCGGATGACCGGCTCGCTCAAATCATGCTCGTAGCCGAGCACGCTGATGCTGGCTGTTTCGAGCACAAGCAGCGCGCCGCCTTCG
The DNA here is from genome assembly GCF_004022985.1 of Mesorhizobium sp. M7A.F.Ca.ET.027.02.1.1. NCBI lineage: Bacteria > Pseudomonadati > Pseudomonadota > Alphaproteobacteria > Hyphomicrobiales > Phyllobacteriaceae > Mesorhizobium > Mesorhizobium sp. M7A.F.Ca.ET.027.02.1.1. Next base: position 6,370 of record NZ_RZOL01000220.1, read on the forward strand.
GGCGGCAGGCCAATCCAGCGCGCCGCCAGCACGCGCAAGAAATGCGCGCTGGAAAACACCAATATGCCGGCATTGGCCTCGCGCAGCCCGGCGATAATCCTGTCGGCCCGCACGCCGACATCGGCCGCCATCTCGCCCTTTGGACAACCATCGCGAAACACATTCCAGCCGGGGCGCTCGGCCAGGATCTGTTTTGTCGTCAGCCCCTCATAGGCGCCGTAGTCCCATTCCTGCAGATCGTCCTTCTTGGCGCTCTGCGCGCCGAAGCCGGCCAGTACGCTGGTGTTGTAGGCGCGCTGCGACGGGCTCGACCATACGGCCGAAAAAGACAGCCCCTTGAGCCTATCGGCGACACCCCGCGCCGCGGCCTCGCCAACCGGGGTCAACGGCATGTCGGTGCGGCCGGTATGCTGCCCCGAAAGGCTCCACGCCGTCTCGCCATGCCGGACCAGATGGATTTGGGGATACACGCTGCTCATGGGATGCCTTTCGATGTGGTCCGGCACCTTAAGCGACGATGCGGCAAAGGGGAATCCGCTTGGCACAAAACTGCGTGGTCGCCTGGCCTTGATCCGCGGCAGGCCGGCCCTGTGATCGGCCCGAGGCCGCAACTATATCAAGGCCAGCCTCCACAAGGCTCCCGCCACCACAAGGGCACGGGCCCTTGCACAACAAGTCGAGATCGTCATGTACAAACATCTGCTCATCGCCACGGACGGATCGGAACTGGCCGACAAGGGCGTTACTCACGGCCTAACGTTGGCCAAGGGCCTCGGCGCTGCTGTCACCTTCGTCACCGTCTCGGAACCATTCCCGATCTTCGCCTTGGGCGGTGCCATGGCCGGCTATGCCGCCGGCAACGAACTGGCTGCCTACAAGGAAGAGGCGGGACGACACGCTAAGGAAGTGCTCGACAAGTGCAAGGCGTCGGCGAACGCCGTCGGCGTATCCGCGGAGGTCGTGCATGTCGAGGACAAGCGGCCCGCCGAAGCCATCCTGGAACTGTCGCGGGCCCTGGGCTGCGACCTGATCGTCATGGCTTCGCACGGCCGCCGCGGACTGGGCAAGCTGCTTCTCGGCAGCCAGACGGCGGAAGTGCTGTCCTACACGGAAATCCCGGTGCTGGTCGTCCGCTAGGGCGTTTTCCCGGGCTGGAACTGACTTTCGGAATCATGCTCAAATAACAGCCGGAGACCATCCCGGCGCGGCTGTCGTGCGCCAACATTGTTCGACCGCGCCGGAGAAAATTGACGAATGGCGGACGAGGGTCGCACCAGGATAATTCCCAGCGGAATGCCGCAGTCGGCCGCCATGCTGGCCGACGTCAAACGGGCGATGGCGACCACCGCAAGCCTCAACCGCTTGACCTTCAACGACGCGGCTGAAGTCCGGACCCTGTTCAGCGAACTCATTGGCAGGAAAGTCGACGACAGCTTCCTGCTGATCCCGCCCTTCTACACGACCGGCGGATCCGATATCCGCGTCGGGCGCAATGTCTTCATCAATCAGAACTGCACCTTTTATGATCTTGGCGGGCTCGACATCGCCGACGATGTCATGATCGGGCCGAATGTCAGCCTCATCACCTCGGGCCATCCCCTCGAACCGTCGCGGCGTCGCGCCTTCACGACCGCAAAGCCGATCGTGATCGAACGCAATGTCTGGATCGCGGCCGGCGCGACGGTCATCGGCGGCGTGACGGTGGGCGAAAACTCGGTTGTCGCGGCGGGTTCCGTGGTCACTAGGAACGTTCCCCCGAACACGCTTGTCGGGGGAAACCCGGCCAACGTCATCAGGTCGATTGCCGAATGAGGGCGCGACTTTTCATCGGGCGGCCGGACCGACAGATCGTAGTGACATCGTCGCTATGCTATGCTGTTAACGCAGGGAAGGAGCCCATTCATGCGCAAGGACTTCATGCTTGAAGCGTTGCAGCGTGCCACTGAAGACACGTTGCTCAACCGCGACATCTTTACTGTCGAGCCGGATGTCTACGCCGCTTTTCTGGAACGTCTCGACGCGCCGCAGCATCCGAACCACCGGTTGCGCCGCACCATGACGACAAAGCCTCCATGGGACGCTGCATGACGCTAATGATCACGCTCCGCGCCAATCCCCACCGGCCGCTTAGGATGCCGAAGACCAGAGCGCGGCCTCCAAGACCAGATACCCGCCCAGCATCAGCAGCCCGGCGAAGAACACCGTGCGAAACGTCTCGACGCTCATCGCCTGGCGCAGCGCCTGGCCGGCGAACATGCCGGCGAGCGCCGGCGCAAGCGCCAGGACCGATCCCGCCAGTTGCATTGTCGGCGATGCGAACGCGCCTGCCTTGAACAACCCAAGGGCAAGAGCCGCCGTCGACACGGTGAAGGACAGGCCGAGCGCTTGGATGAGGTCTTCCCGGCCCAGCCGCAGCGATTGCAGATAGGGCACGGCCGGGATGACGAAGACCCCGGTGGCGCCGGTGACCAGCCCGGTCGCCACACCGACCAGCGGTGATACCAACGCCTCGTGGTGCGCCGGCGTGGTGAAGCCAAGCTTGAGCAGGCCGAGAATGGCGTAAAGCACCAGCGCCGCACCGAGCCCGGCCGAGGCAACGCCAGAGTGTGTGCCGGTGAGCAGGCCGGTCCCGGCGACGGTGCCAAGCACGACGCCGGCCATCATCGTCCACAACCGATTGCACAGCCCGCCGAAGGATGGGCCGGTGAACAACTGCCAAAGATTGGTGACCAGCGACGGGATCAAGAGCAGGGCAGCCGCCTGCGCCGGCGGCATCGTTACCGCCAGCAGCCCCATCGCCACGGTCGGCAGCCCCATGCCGACGGCACCCTTGACGAAGCCCGCGGCAAGGAAGACCGCGCCGATCCAGGCGATGACGCCGACGCTCAGCACGGTCGTTCCTTCGGGGTGCCGCTTCGATCAGTCATGCAACAGCATGTCCGCCGCATGATCGTCGGGTGCGGGTTTTGCAGGCGTTGCTTCATGGTGGACAGGGGCAGCCATCGCCACGCAACCGCACTGGCCGGGCTCCGCTCGCGCCATGGCAAGCGAGGCCACCGCGATCGCAAGCACGATCGCCGCGCTTTCAAGTATGCCGGGTCCATGCCGGCCTGGCGCCTTTTCGCTCATCGCGCATCTCCATCGCAAAAGATTTGACTGACATGCCGGCCGCCCACAATGTGGAAGTTACGCCGTCAGCCTTCGCCTACGCCGAAGGCTGAAACCCTGCAGGAGAAGAAAGATGCGCTTCGATCTTACCGATCTCCGGCTGTTCCTGCTGGTCGCCGAGCGCGGCAGCATCACCCATGGTGCCGAACTTGCGGGGCTGGCGCTCGCCTCCGCCAGCGCCCGCATCAAGGGCATGGAGGAAAGCCTCGGCGCGCCGCTTTTAGAGCGGCGGCGGCGCGGCGTGGTGCCGACGGCCGCCGGGCAGGCGCTGCTGCACCATGCGCGGGCGGTGCAGAACCAGATCGAGGCGATGACCGGCGACCTCGGCGCCTATGCCACGGGCTTGCGCGCCCGCGTGCGGCTGATGGCCAACACGGCCGCCACCAGCGCGCTGCTGCGCGACATGCTGCCGGCCTTCCTCGTCGCGCATCCCGGCATCGACATCGACCTCGACGAGCGCCCCAGCCACGAGATCGCAGAGGCGG
>NZ_RZOL01000221.1:0-10017 GCF_004022985.1 Mesorhizobium sp. M7A.F.Ca.ET.027.02.1.1
TTGCCGATGATGCCGTCGAAGAAGCTGCCGACCAGAGCAATGATGCCGGTGAAGAACGCGCCGACCTTGGTCAGCCAGTTCGTCTTCACCTCCGGCACCTTGTCGCGCACGACGTCGGCCGGCGCATCCGCGCGCGCGGCGGGAATGGCCCGCGGCCTGGCCTTCTGCAGGGACAGCAGCAGATCGTCATCGATGCCGTCACCGGCCGGCAGGCCGTTGTCGGAGCGGAAGGCGCGGATAGCGGCTGCGGTGAAGTCGCCGGCCTTGCCGTCGACGCCCCCGACCTCGGTGTAACCGAGATCCTTCAGCTGCTGCTGGGCGCGCTCAACCGTTGCCTTGTCGACGGCCGGCACCACCGCGGCGATCGACACAGGCTCAGCCGAAGCAGGGTCCGCCGCCGGCGAGAATGGCGTGTCCCTGATCTTTTGCCATTTGGCAAAGGCGGCGGCCATCTTGGTATCGTAGGCATTTTTTTTGTAGCCGGGACCATTCCAAGTTCTGGCGATGACCGGCCAGCGATGCGCGCGCAGATCGTCGTCGATCTTCCACGCGACCAGGAGGCGCACTGTCGCCTCGAGGTGGTTGGCCTCGGATGCCAAGAACGCCGTCACCAACGCCTGCGGTGAAGTGTACCCGGCATCGCGATGGTTCTCGCCGAGAATCTGGGTCAAGCCCCACGAAGCGGCCATCAACGCAATCCTCTCGTCGATCGCCATCGCTTTGACCAGGCGCGGGTAGCTGTCCTTGGGATAGGGCTTCATGCCCCATTTCGGATAGGCGAGCCCAGCCTTGACCGCAGCATCCCGCTTCATGCCCTTGCCGAGAAGCCGGTAGAAGACATGCGGTTCGAACAGCATCTTCGGCCGGCCGGTCGGGTCAAAGCCGGATCCTGCCGCCTCGACGTCCATGAAGGCATGCAGTTCGTCCTCGCCAACGACGATCTCGGCACCAATGCGCGGAATGTCGATGTCTTTTAGGCGCACCGCCGCGCCCTTGAACGAAGTGTCCATGGGTTTTCCTTTCGAGGGATGATGGCTATGGTCGGCGCCGGGGAGAGCGGGCCGATGGGGAATTTCACAGTCGAGATGATGCGCGACGGCAGAGCCGTGAAGCGTGCCGAGGTGCAGGCCGGCAGCGATGTCGAGGCCGCGAAGGTCTGGGGACAGGTGAAGGTGCCGCTAGGCCGCGAGGCGGAGACCGGCGACTGGATACGGGTGACGCACATGACCAGCGGCAGGACAAGCTGGTTTACTGTTGAGACGTGAAGTCATCTCAGCTACAAGTTGCCCGCCGACAGGCGAAATGGGCGGGATAATACTTTGACACATCAATTCGGGATGAAACCGCGTCTTGTCGGGCTAGACGTCGCACGCATATTTGCAGCACTCGCCGTCATGGTCTTTCACCTGGGTTTCTGGTCTTGGGCTGTGAAAGGGTCAACTCCGCAATCTGTGGTTCAGGGGGCGGCAGCGTTTCCTGAATTGGCGCCCTTCACGTTTTGGGGGCGTTTTGGCGTGGAGATCTTCTTCGTCATATCCGGCTTCGTCATCGCTTTTTCTGCCGCGAGTGCCACGCCATGGCAATTCATCAGAGCGCGCTTCCTGCGCCTGGTGCCAGCTGCTCTTATCTGCGCCACGATGACGTTTGTCGTCGCCATCACGATCGGTTTGCTGCCGACGTCGACATTGGTGGATCGATACATTCGAACGCTGACCTTCAACCCTTATGCGCCGTGGATCGATGGCGTCTATTGGTCGCTTGGCGTCGAGATCAGCTTCTACGTGCTCATCGCAGCGCTTCTGATGATCCGCCGGTTCTCCTGGATTGAACCAGTCGCAGCGATCATCGGCACGGCCAGTTCTTTCTTCTGGGTATGGATCCTGGCGGCTACGCTGGGCTACGTGCACCCGCCAGTTTCAATGATCGACGGAAGATCAATGGATTTGCTGATGATCACCTACGGCGCATATTTCGCCACAGGCGTGTTCTTGTGGTCATCGCTGATGATCAAGCCGAACGCGGCTCGCAGCGTTGCACTTCTGCTCTTCGTTGCGGGCGGGTTGGCTGGCATCTACATGAATGCGCCGGCATACTTCGCCAAGATCATCGACCCGTCACTACGCTGCGTCCCAGCAGTCGTCTGGCTTTTCGCCATCAGCTTCATTGTTCTCGCAACCAGGTTCGACTACCTGATCGTCAGCAGGATGAAGCCTGGAATGCTAGCCGCCATCCGTCTCTGCGGAATGGCCACTTATCCATTGTATCTCCTGCACGACATCATCGGCGCTGCTGTTCTGCGGATGCTTGTCCTGCAGGACATCGACCGTTTCGTCGCGCTGACCTACACCTTCGCCTTGATGATCGCCCTATCGCTTGCCGTCACATTGGCTGTTGAGCCGCCCTTTCGAAAGGCGATTTCGCGAGTCATCGACTTCCGAGTGCTCCGACCGACTACTGCCGAGGCGAGCCAAAAAGCCTAAAGTCCGGCTGCCAGCAGTCGTTGCTCATGATCCTTGAGCTTCGCCCACATGACATTCGCGGCCACTGCCAGCATCTCAACTGCCAGCCATTTGCGCGAAAAAAGATCGCCTATCGACAGGTCATTGTGCTGCCAGTCAGCCTGCGTCGGCATGCCAGGCAACGCTTCGTCGGCGAGCAGCCGCGCGAAATATTGCTCTGGGTCGCGCGGGTCGAAGCCATCATCCAGCATGGCCTTGAACACGCGTGCTGTGCCATGCACGCGGGAGATAGTTACGGCCGGCGTCGTGATAGTCTCCGTTAGCGGAACCTCGATAGCATCAATCCCGTTGCCCGCCTCGTCCCACACAGGTACGAGTTCCACGGCTGGCCGCTTTTCGATCTCAGTGACGGACCGGCGTACCAGGCCATCGTCGGTTTCGATATCCACAGTCTTTTCGACCTCGACATCAACCAGGACCGGAGCTTGGTCGACCGCTTCCGGAATGACAAGATCTGGGACCAGGGCATCCCATTTTTGAAGGTCGACTGCCCCTTCGGCGATGAACTCTTTCGACAGCGCCATGCAGGTCAACAGCGTGTTGTCGTCATAAACTGCCGTGGCGTTGATGGTTCCGGCGCCTTTGTCGCCGCCGGTTGCGCCGGTCATGAGAAGACCGTTGTTGACCGTCAGTCTTATTGTTCGCGTGAGCGTGCCATTTGTGGTCGTCTCGATAATCATATCGGTGCCTTGCACCGCATCCGACCAATTCTCGCTTGCTCGGAATGTGAATCCGGCGCGCCCCAACGTCGAAAAGCTCGTTGCTCCGTAACCTCTTCCCTGAATGCCCGCGATGACGTCGCCGCTAAGCACAGCAGTTGGCGCACCTGAGTTTCCCCTTGCCCGCTGCGCGACAATTGGACCTGACGTAGGTGTATTAGAATATGAAGTTATTTGCAGGCCTTGATTGTTCGAAGCGATCGACAGTGTGTCGGTCAGCAACGTTGTGCCACTAAAAAGATTGGCACCATCCAGCAGCGGAATGTTATTTCCCGATGTGCCAGTGTTTTTAAGTGCTGCGGTGCCAAGGCTCAGAATGGCGCGAGCCTGCGCTGCCGTAAGGTCTTCCGGTGCGCCCGTGCCCGCAGTCGTGCGCCCCTTGATGGTGGCATTGGCCATGTTGGCCATCTTGACGACCGGGATGGCGGGATTGGTGCTATCGACTGTCACGCCTGTACCGGACGCGATGCTGCTAACCGGACCGCCCGCCGCAGCATCCGTTACGGGGAATGGCCCTTCCCACGCCGTGCCTGACCATCGGTAGAAGGCGAAGGCGACACCGATTTCGGCATGCAAGAAGAAGAAGCCTTCATCGTCGGAGGTCAGGACAATGGCGTCGCGCTCGGCGATCGTGCCCGAGGCGTTGGGATGAACGCCGGCCAGGGAGAGCGTCACCAGCACGCGCGACAGCGTGCGATTGAGGTCGACGATGTCGGCGGCGTTCGAATTCTCCAGCGCGATGGCGTAGGCGGCGCCGGCAGCGGTCGCTCCCGGCCAGGGGTAGGCGAGCGTCAAGTGCGTGTCGTCGGTGACCGACAAGATCGGCACCGCCACGCCAAGGCGCGTGAACATGCCGCCCGCGACGAGCCCGAGAGCCCATGCCGTGCCGGCGCCAGTCACCACTGCATTGCCGTTCGTCACGGAAACCGTGCCGGTGGAATAGATCGATGCCATTTGGATTTGCCCTTAGTCGGGAACAGCGAGGACGAAGTAGCGGAAGACCCAGCCGCTGCCGGCGGTGTCGTTCACACTGAAGGTGATGGTGTGGGCGGTGGCGTCGTAGACCCACCAGTTGGTGAGCTGAAGCGTCACGCCGAATGCAGAGGACGTCCAGTTGGCGTTGATCAGAATGTCGCCATCGTTGAAAGTGGCGTCGGCGCCGATCTTCTGCAGCGCCGTCAGGATGATGGGCGGATTATCCAGCGCCGGAACCGAAAGCGTGTAGGTGCGCGCCGGTGAAGAGACACCCGGCGTCCCTGAGAACAGCGTATCCGCCACCTTGCCATAGGCGACCACCGGGCAATAACGATATTCGCTCCACAGCAGGATATCGGCCGGCACCGGTGGCGAGGCCGCGCCCGGCCGCAGCATCTTGATCTCGCCCTCGTCGGTATACAGGATCTTGCCGGAACCGCCCGTCGTCGGGGTCTGCTGGTTCTGGACCATGACATTGTAGAAGACCGTGATCGACACGGGGGTGCCGTTGAAGATCGTCAGGTTGTTTCCGGAAATCGTGGCATCGACGAGAAAGGCGCTTGATGGAGCCGAGAACGCCGCCATGTTGCCGGCCGCCGCCCCGATGATATAGGGGATCGAGCCATCCGGCACGTCGACGCCGAGGGCGATCACCTGCGTCTGTCCAGCCGTCAACGTCGTCGATCCCGTCGCGACGATGGTCAGGGGTCTTTGATCCTCATGGACGATGCACTGTGAGGCAATCGCCGTCCTGGCGTCGACGGCGCCGCGAGAGATGCGCGCGTAGCCGCGCTTCTCGTCGACCACAAAGAAGCAGTTGCCGCTGACTGGCGGTGTCGACAGGGCGGTATAGTCCCGGTCGCAGGGAAAGCGGGTGACGATCGACATGGCGCAATACGGACTGGCCACAGCGCCAAATTGCGAAACCATCTCGTCGGGATGGTTGTTCAGATTGTCGTAGGCCGAGGTTGTCCGAATGCCGCTGTTCTGCTTGACCTTGGCCATCGAATTGGGATTGCCGTTGGTCAGCGTGTCGTCGCGGTAGATCCTGGCCTTGTTGTTCGTCGGATCGATGTAGCGATGCTCGATGATCGGCAGGAAGCCGTAATAGGCGATTGCCCGCGCCGCATGACAGAAGACGAAGCCACCGCTCTCGCATTTGAGAACATAGTTCGACGAGTTGCGGCCGGCCGGATAGTAAGTCGTGACCGTGCGCGGCCAGATGATGATGTCGTCGATGTAGCTGTATTCGGTGTTGCGCGAATTGAAACGATGCTTTTCCCAATCCGTGTCCGGCGTCGACAAAGGATCGTAGGACGCATCGGCCATGATCTTGACCATCGGCACGCCGCTGCCGTCCAGCCCGATGAAGCCACGCGTGCTCATGCGAACAGTTCGATCTTGGCTTCTGTGCCGTTGCCGGTGATCACTAGCTTGCCATTGGCGGATTGCAGCTCTTCCACGATGGCCGTGCCGATCCGCGCGACCTGCAGCTTCAATTCGCCGCTTGCGAACACCAGGGGCGTGCCATCATTGGTCCCGTCACTGACGACGAACTGATCAGCCTTGATGACGAAGCGCGAGAACGGCGCCAAAGGATTTCCGCCGGTAAAACCGGCTTCCATGACATAGCCGGCATCGACCCAGACGTCGCCGATGGTCGCGCGCACCTGCGCTATGAGGCGGGAGGTCACGTCACCGCTTCCGGCGGTGGCAATGAGCTGGAACAGCCCATCCGCCGAAATCAGGCCAACCGATGCTTCGACGGCCGTTGTGGCTGCTGCCAGCGCCACAAGCTCATCGTCAATCTCAGTGATCGACGCCTCGAGCAGCTGCTGCGCAGCGGCGGTGGCGTTGCGGAAGCGAACGGCAACCGAGTTGTCCTTGGCAACGCGACCAGCGGCATCTACCGCAGCGGCGGCCAACTGATTGATGCGCTCTATGATGGCGACGCGCGTATCGGCGACAAGCGTGGCGAAGAGATCGTAGATGTCTTCCTGCACCTGGCCGAGGCCGACCGACACGGCCGGTACCGTTGCCGCCGGCGTGTCGACGGTTGCCCAATCGGTGAAGAACGTGGTGCGCACCGGGCGCGTGATGATGCGATGGCGGTATTCGTAGGTTGTCGCCGCCAGAACGCCATCGCTGGTGATCAGCACCTGGTCGGGCACATTGGCGCGCTTGACGATGCTGTCGGTCTGACCCTGCGGCCGGTGTTCGATGTCGACCGACACGACGGTGATGTCGGTGAACGCGTTCCAGGTGAAGCGCAGGCCGGGGATTTTCTCCGCCGAACCGGCGACCTGTTGCGCCACACCGAAGGCGAGGAAATTGGCGGCTTCGGTCTGATAGTCGGGGGGCCCAGGAAGCTCCGGCACCGGCGGCACGGTCGTGTAATCGGTGCCGTCGAAGATCTCGTCGCCGACTTCCTGCAGTTTCAGGTGGATGTTGCGCGCACCCTTGTCGCCGAGAGGCCCAAGCGTTTTCTCCAGGATCTGGAATTTTAGCGTGCCGAACTCAATCGAATCCCATTCGCACCAGCGGCCGACCTTGGCATCGGCGAGGTACATCGGGTGGATGACGATATCGCCATTGCCCTGGAACCGGCTGGCCTTGAAGGCGATGTCGGCCAGCCGATCGGCGACCTCCGCCTTGTTGACCGCGCCGTAGGGGATTGCCACCGCCAGGCGTTCGCCATCTTCGGCAAGGGCAATTTCGTCGATCCGTACCGCGAACGGCGTCTGTTCGAAGAAGGCGTCGGGATCACGAAACGTGCCGGCCAGCGTGTTGATCAGTTCCGACTTGGTGCGCTTGGTCGAGAAACGGAAGGTCTCGTCGACCATGATGTCGTCGTCGGTGAAGGTGAACACCGTCGACTGCGCGGCACCCACGATCGGAAACTCGCCGGAGGCGTCCTCGATCCACGTCGCCGCGCATGCCTCGAACAGCGGCTGGATGTTCTGGTCGTGGGTGACGCCGGATCCTGCCGCGGCGATGACGCCGGCAGAGTAGCGCTTCAGCAGGCCGATGCTTTCGTCGCAGACATTGGCGGCCAGCGTCCAGTCGCCGAGCGGCAGGCGCCCGGCCGGCACGCCCTTGCCGACCATCATTTCCGTGCCGTTGAAGAAGCCGCGCTCCAGTCCGTAGACCATCAGCACCGGATTTTCGGAAAACTCCCAAGTGTCCTGGTCATTCCAGCGATGGGCGCCACTGCCGCCAACGGTGCTGTCTTTGCGCCAGTCATAGAGCGGGGCGCCCTGCACCTCGAAGAAGGCCTCCCACGGCTGCTGCATCTTCTCGCGGTCGAGCTGCATGGTGACGACGGCATAAGCGATGCCGGCGCCACGATGATCCGCACTCCAGCGGCCGGGCGGATTTGCCTTATCGATCAGCCCAGCATCGGCCACCTGATCCATGGCGCCGAGATAGACCTTAACCCAGATTTCCCCATCTATGCCCTGGACGCGGAAACCCTTGACCGGATCCTCGACGCCGCCGAGCGAGCGCCATTCGCCTTCGGCGCGCACGCGGGTGACGCCGGTGATGCGGAAGTCGGAAAGCTTGTAGACGTCCTGAATGGACCGATTTCCCGAGCCAAAGGCATTGCGGTAAAGCTTCTGGCCGGCGGTGCCATAGACGCCGAGGCCGACCGTGCGCGCCAGATCCTCGCCATAGACCGTATCGAGCTGGACGGCCTGCGCCTGCGGTTCCTGCTGGCCGAAGATCGCGCCGAGGGCATATTTCGCGGCAAGACCGATACCGAAGCGGGCGAGGCCGGCAAGGATGGTCGAGCCGCCCAGCCACGACGCGAAGCCGCCAAGGCCGACTGCGCTGGCGAGCGGCGCAATGATCGGGATCAGGAACGGCATGCTGTCAGCCGACCTTGAATGCGGATTTGATGTTCATCTGCGAAACGAATGACAGGCCGGCCTCTGTTTTTACCGCGAAGCCGAGATCTGTGACGAAGCCTGCGCAGAGCACGCCGTTTTCGACAACGCCGATATCGCCGCGCTGCGCCATCAGCCGGCCGACGGGCCGGAACAGGCTGGCCAACGCCATCTCGACATCGCCGAAGCCGCGCTTGCGCAGGATCCTCGCAGCGCCGGCTTCGGTCTTGTATTTGCCACGGATGTCGGCGGCAGGATCTGTGCCGGTGATCGCCTCGACGGCATCGGCGACGGTCAGCAGGCAGTCGGACACACCCCACACGCCGGGTATCGACTTGTGCTGGTTGACCAGACGCGCAAGGCGGCGGTCCCAGTCGGGCAACCGGGTGAGTTCGAGCATGATCGGCCTCAGTCGAAGGTGATGTCGAAGAACTCGTGCCGCACGGTGCTGGCGAATTCGAAGATGCGGTCGCCGGGCGAAACGAGCTGCTGATCCTGATGGCTTGCGGTGCGGTAGCCGTCGCGATGGTTGGCAATGGCCCCGGAACGCACATTGGCGATCAGCTTCTTTTCGCCATTGTCACGGGAATGGTCGACCGTGTCGATGAATCCGTAAGCGCCGGGCTCGGCATGCAGGAAAGAGCGGTCGTCGGGATCGAAATAGAAGTCGAACACCGTGACCGGCGCATCCTTGTAGCCCTCATCCTCTATCAGCAGCAGCTTGTCGGGCGTCAGGCCGGAATCGCGCTTGGCGATCAGTTCGACGGTGAAGGTCGATGCGGCGGTGCCGAGGCCATAGACGGGCTCGGAGACGCTGATCAGCGAATTCGGCCAGTAGACCAGGCCGTCGACGGTAATGTCGCCCTTGCCGTTCCAGAAGCCATAGGTGCCCGTTGTGCAGGCGATCTTGATGCCGGAGCGGATGACGGCGCGGCTTTCGGACAGCACCGTCTGCAGGCGAGTCGGAAAACTCATTTCGGGATCTCGACAAGGGTAAAGGTCGCGACCGGCTTCGGCTCGTCGGGGATGGAGAACGATCCCGGCATGACGCGCATGTTCGCGACCGGGTTCTTGAACGTCATGACGGCGCCGGCCGTGATGTAGGCCGGCACGGCCGGCTCGACGGTGACGGTGATCGCGTTACCCGCGGCGACGCTGCCGGTCTGGATGCGAAACAGCGCATTGTAATCGCCCGTCGTCGCCGAGATGAGGTCACCGGCGCCGAGCGTAAGGCCATTGTCGACGCTGTTGATGAGCAGCGAGTTGCCAGTGATCGAAACGAGGGTGCCGAGATTGGCCAGCGCAGCGGCACCGGCATTGCCCCAATAGGCGCGCGGGATGCACATGTGCTTGGGCGTGTAGAGCACCGTCTGCAAGCCGCCGCGGCTGGCATCCTTGAACGCCTCGACCAGCAGCCGTTCCGAAGCCTTGAGCGGCTTGGTGCGCATCTGGATGGTCCAGTAGCTGTCGGCATACTCGACGAACGCCATGACCCGCGTGCCCGAGCGCGAAACCGAGACCGACTCCATCAGCTGCGGATAGGCGTGCTGGAAGCCGACGGCGGGCAGGGCAATCGCCGTCATCGCATCAGCCCCGTCGTCTTGGCCTCACGGATGGCCTTCACCACACGCGGGGTGAATTCCTTTTCGAATTTCTTCAGCGCGGCGGTGACCTGTTCGCCGGAATCGCCCTGGCCGCCATCCATATGGATAGTCGGCGCGAAAACCGGGCTGATGACGGAAGCGCCACCGCCGCCGGCGGACTGCACCGAAGGAACGCTCGGATGGATCATGCCGGATTGGCCGGGCACGAACACTTCGGGACGCTTCTCCCCGACAATATAGGCCTTGCCGGCCTGCACCGGGCCGCCGCCGGCGCGGAACGTATCATCGGCCCAAGGAATGCCGCCACCGCCGC
>NZ_RZOL01000222.1:0-9988 GCF_004022985.1 Mesorhizobium sp. M7A.F.Ca.ET.027.02.1.1
GTTCTACACAAGTGACGAAGCGCTGGCATCCGATCTTGCGGCGGCTTCCGTCGCGGCCGAGGACCCTCTGTGGCGCATGCCGCTGTGGCGGCCCTATGATGCAAAACTGTCGTCGAAAATTGCCGACATCAACAATGTCACATCAGACGGTTTCGCCGGCTCGATCACGGCGGCGCTGTTCCTGAAACGCTTCGTCGAAAAGACCGAGGGCTGGGCGCATTTCGACATCTTCGCCTGGAACCCGGCCGATCGTCCGCATGGCCCCGCCGGCGGCGAGGCACAAGGCATCCGCGCCCTAGAGCGGATCATCGCGAAACGCTACGGCTGACGGTTGCAGGCGGAGCCGGCAAAATTGCCTCGACTGAAACGGAACCGAAACAATTTGCCGTCATGCTGGCGCGATGTCGATTGCTATGCGCCCGAGCCAGGCCTTGCGACTGTGGCAGCAAGTGATGCTGTCACAGGTGCGCGACGACGCGCCCGATCTGACCATGCGCCAGACGGCAATCCTGTTCACCATCTATCTCGATCCGCCGCCACACACCGTGCGCGGGCTCGCCGCGCGCCTCAATGTCACCAAGCCGGTGATCACCCGCGCCCTCGACACGATGGGCGCTTTGAAACTTGTGTCGCGCCATCGCGACGAACTCGACAAGCGCAATGTTCTGATCAGGCGCACGGTCGAGGGCGCGCTCTTTGTCGAGCGCTTCGGCGATGGTATCATCGCCAAGGCGCTCGAACTGCCGATGTGAGCGCATTACCTTTTCAACAGAGTGTTCGATTTGACTGCCAGGGATGCCCGCCTTCACGCTTTTCGCTCCGACCTCGCCGATGCGCGGCTGAAGGGCGAGGTCACCGCCGAGCGCTTCGTCGCCGGCCGGCCGGCGCGGGTCACCGCGTCAGTGGCCGATATGCGCAAGGCGCCGCGGCCGGACGCCGGCGTCAACACGCAAGCGCTGTTCGGCGACGATGTCCTGGTCTTCGATGTCGCTGAGGGCTGGGCGTGGGTCCAGGCCGAACGCGACGGCTATGTCGGCTACGTCGCCGACACGATGCTGGGCAAACGGGACCATGCGCCGACGCACATCGTCTGCGTGCCGCGCACCTTCCTCTACCCCGGGCCGGATCTGCGCTTTCCAATCGCCGGACAATTGTCGATGGGATCGACGGTGACGGTGACGGAGGCCGCCGAGACACGCGGTACGCACTATGCGGTCCTGCCTTCCGGGGAGACGCTGATTGCAGGTCATCTGCGGCCGCTCAGTGAAGCTGCCTCCGACTATGTCGCAGTTGCCGAAGCGTTTCTCGGCACGCCCTATCTCTGGGGTGGCACTTCCGGTTTCGGCATCGACTGTTCGGGTCTGGTGCAATTGGCGATGCGCATGGCCGGCAGAGACGTGCTGCGCGATTCCGACATGCAGGCGGCGACACTTGGCGAGCCGCTCGAACCGGGACCTGATTTCTCCGGGTTGCGACGCGGCGATCTGGTGTTCTGGAAGGGCCATGTCGCCGTCATGACCGACGCCGACACGATGATCCACGCCAACGGCCACACCATGCTGGTGTCGCGCGAAGGACTGAAGGACGCCGTCGCCCGCATCGGATATCTTTACGGCGGTCCGACCGGGTTCAGGAGGCCGTAGCCTTTCTTCCTTCGCCCCGTTCACGGGGAGAAGGTGCCCGAAGGGCGGATGAGGGGCAGTGCCAGCATTTGAAGGTTCGCGCTGCCCCTCACCTGCCTGCCGGCATCCTCTCCCCGTAAACGGGGCGAGGAAAGCTCACCTCGATCACCTTTTGTTCCGATTTTCCTTGGCGTTCGCGTGCCGTCGCGCTACCTCTGGCGGGTGACAGAGCAGCCGCGCCTTGCCGAACAGAATGCCGCCGTGGCCCTGCCCGAACCATTCCTCAGATGGTTTGGCGAGAAAGGCTGGTCGCCGCGCGCCCATCAGATCGAACTTCTGGCGAAAGCCCAGGCCGGGCAATCAGTCCTGCTGATTGCGCCGACCGGTGCCGGCAAGACGCTGGCCGGGTTCCTGCCTTCGCTCACTGAACTGGCCAACCGGCCCAAGAGAAAGCCGGGCCAGGCGCGTCGCGGTATCCACACGCTCTACATCTCGCCGCTGAAGGCGCTTGCCGTCGATATTGAGCGCAATCTCGGCAAGCCGGTGGAGGAAATCGGCCTTCCCGTCACCATCGAGACGCGCACCGGCGACACTCCCGCCCACAAGCGCCAGCGCCAGAAGCTGGTGCCGCCCGACATCCTGCTGACCACGCCCGAGCAACTGGCGCTGCTGATTGCGGCAGGCGATGCACGACGCTTCTTCGAGGATCTGCGCTACGTCGTGCTCGACGAGTTGCACTCGCTGGTGACGTCGAAACGCGGGCATCTGCTGGCGCTCGGCCTGGCGCGGCTGCGCAGCTTTGTCCCCGGCCTGCAGACGATCGGCCTGTCAGCGACGGTGGCCGAACCGGACGAGTTGCGGCGCTGGCTGGTCAGCCAGAATCCGCCCAAGGGTCCGACCGGCCATAGCATGGCCGAACTGATCGTCGTCACCGGGGGAGCTAAACCGGAGATTTCCATCCTCGATTCCGAAGAGCGCGTGCCTTGGGCGGGACATTCCGCGCGCTACGCCACGCCGGAAATCTATCGCGAGATCAAGCGCCACAAGACGACCCTGCTGTTCGTGAACACGCGCAGCCAGGCGGAGTTGCTGTTCCAGGAATTGTGGCGGGTCAACGAGGACACTTTGCCGATCGCGCTGCACCACGGTTCGCTCGACGTCGCCCAGCGCCGGCGCGTCGAAAAGGCGATGGGGGAAAACGCACTGCGCGCCATCGTCGCCACCTCGACGCTCGACCTCGGCATCGACTGGGGCGATGTCGATCTGGTTGTGCATGTCGGTGCGCCGAAGGGGGCGAGCCGGCTGGCGCAGCGCATCGGCCGCGCCAACCACCGCATGGACGAGCCGTCCAAGGCGATCCTCATTCCCGCCAATCGCTTCGAGGTGCTGGAATGCCGGGCCGCCCTCGACGCCAACTATCTCGGCGCGCAGGACACGCCTCCCTTGATCGATGGCGGGCTCGATGTGCTGGCCCAGCATGTGCTCGGCTGCGCCTGCGGCGCGCCATTCCGTGCCGATGACCTGTTCGAGGAAGTGCGTACGGCTGCGCCCTATGTCAGCCTCGACCGGACGACATTCGACCGCGTCATCGATTTCGTCGCCACCGGCGGCTATGCGCTCAAGAATTACGAGCGCTACGCCCGCATACGCCTGAACAAGGATGGGTTCTGGCGGGTGTCCAATCCTCGTATCGCCCAGCAATACCGGCTGAATGTCGGCACCATCATCGAGGTGCCGGCGCTTAACGTGCGCTATGTGCAAGCGGGCAGCAAGGGCGCGGCGTCGCGCGGCGGCAGGGTTCTCGGCAAGATCGAGGAGGCCTTCCTCGAAACGCTAACGCATGGCGACACCTTCATGTTCGCCGGCAAGGTTCTCCGCTTCGAAGGCATCCGCGAGAATGAATGCTTCGTCTCGAACGCGCCCGGCAGCGATGCCAAGGTGCCTTACTATGGTGGCGGCAAGTTCCCGCTTTCGACCTATCTCGCCGAACAGGTCCGCATCATGCTGGACGACCCGCAGCGATGGAAGAAGCTGCCCGAGCAGGTCGCCGACTGGCTGCGATTCCAGGCCGACAAATCGGTGCTGCCCAAACGCGATGACCTGCTGATCGAGACCTTTCCACGAGGCAACCGCCATTATCTGGTGGCTTATCCGTTCGAGGGCAGGCTGGCGCACCAGACGCTCGGCATGCTGCTCACCCGCCGTCTCGACAGGGCAGGAGCCAGGCCGCTCGGCTTTGTCGCCACCGACTATGCGCTGGCGATATGGTCATTGGGCGACATGGGCGCGATGTTCAAAGCAAGGAAGCCCTCGCTTGGCGCCCTTTTCGACCAGGATATGCTGGGCGATGACCTCGAAGCCTGGCTGGCCGACAGCTGGCTTCTCAAACGCACCTTCCGCAATTGCGCGCTGATTTCGGGGTTGATCGAGAAACGCCATCCGGGCCAGGAAAAGAGTGGTCGCCAGGTCACGGTCTCGACCGACCTGATCTACGACGTGCTGCGCAGCCATGAACCGGACCACATCCTGCTTCAGGCGACACGTGCCGATGCGGCCACCGGCCTGCTCGATGTCAGCAGACTTGCCGACATGCTCTCGCGCATCCAGGGTCGAATCGTGCATAAGGCACTCGAACAGATATCGCCGCTCGCCGTGCCGATCATGCTCGAGATCGGCAAGATGCCGGTCCATGGCGAAGCCGATGAAACGCTTTTGATGGATGCGGCGACTTTGGTCGAGGAGGCCATGGGGCCGGAAATGGCTGAGGAATGAATTTTTCGCTGGCGCGCACATCGCTGATTGCCGAGGCCGACCTTGTCGGCATATCAGGCGAGCGCGCCGTCTGCGACCCGCGCGGCGTGCTTTATTTTCCGGATCTGCGGCTTCTGGCCGTGTCCGACCTGCATCTGGAAAAGGGTTCGTCGCTGGCACGCCGCGGCACGCTGATCCCGCCCTACGACACCGGCGCGACCTTGTTGCGGCTTCAGGCCGTGATATCAGACTACCAGCCGTCGATCGTCATCAGCCTGGGCGACAGCTTTCACGATGGCGGCGGCGCCCAGCGTATGCATGCAAGCTTCCGCGAGCGGCTGGAAGCGCTGATATCAGGCCGAGACTGGTTCTGGGTCGCCGGCAACCATGACCCGGAAGCGCCAGCCGATCTCCCCGGCGAAACGGTGCGTGAACTTGCTATAGGCTCGCTGCTGTTCCGGCATGAGCCGTCGAAGCAGCGTGTCGAAGGCGAAATAGCGGGCCATCTGCATCCCTGCGCCCGCATAGTCCAGCAGGGACGCTCGGTGAGGCGGCGCTGCTTTGCCGGCGATGGCGGCCGCATGATCATGCCGGCCTTCGGCGCCTATACCGGTTCGCTCAACGTGCTCGACCGCGCCTATGCCGGGCTGTTCCGGCTGGACACGCTGATGGCTTATATGCTGGGCGCCCAACGCATCTTTGCCATTTCCGGCTCGATGCTGCGGTCGGGCTAAACAGCCTTACCTGCCATAGTAGAGCGTAACCGTGTGCTTCGCCTCGGCGAAGAACAGCCAACGTTCGACCAGCATGCCGGCGAACTGGATTGCAGCAGCAAGTACCGACAGCAACGCTGCCAGCGGCCATGGCAGGGCGAACACAATGGCGAGCACCCCCAAGGGCAACGCGAAGGCCAGAAGCTGCGTGATCTGGCGCAGCCGCGCGCCGTGCTTGCGCGCGATGCGAAAGCCCATTTCCTTGAGCAGATAATTCTCCTCGGTATGCGGCCATTCCAGCGACCGCACCGTGCCGCCGACCAGCCCCGTCGCGGTGTTGGCGGTGGTCGGGATTTCCAGTTGGTCGTTGTGGCGCCAGGTCGCCAGCTTCCAGCCCCAGCCGAACAAGGTCAGCAGCAGGCAAGCCGCCAGCTGCACCTTCGAACCAAGCGCAAAGCCCTGCAGCAGCGCGTTCAGCAGCACGCTGCCGGTCATCGCCGAAAAGATGAGGTAGCCGGGCAGGGTGAAGTGGCTGTGCCATTGGGCGATCGGCTTCAGCGACGCATAGATCATGCCGGTGGTGCAGACGGTGATGATTGCGCCGATGGCGGCCAGAGATCCGGCGATGCCGGCCCAGCCATCGGTCTTGCCGAAGAATATCCAACCGATGCCGAACAGTCCCGCCGGAATGAAAGTGATGACCGAGGCGACGCCTTCGCGCGACAGCCATGAGCTGCGCCACTGCGAGAACGCCCGCCAGGCGCGTTCGGGGCGGCCGAGATGACCCGTTGAGGACAACAGGCCGGCCACGATCAGGCCGAGTGCCAGCCCCATGCCGATGAAGCCCAGCCAGAAATCGGGGGGGATGAACTGGAAGCCTCCGAGCACGCCCAGCAGCGCGAGCAGGCCGTAGCCCGCACCGGTGGCGGTGGTGAAGAACACGACGGAGAAGGCCGGATGCATGGGCTAGTTCGAAAGCATGCGGTCGACCCAGCCGAGGAAACCGCCTTCGGCCCGCACCGGTTCCAATGCCGGCGCGGCCACCGATGCGGCGCGCTTGCTGTGGGCGCGCGGCGGCAGATATTTGTTGGTTGGGCGATAGCCGAGCTCAGGCATCAGGTCGACGCCGCCACGCTCCGCCACCAGTTGCGAGACAGCCGACAGGGGATCGCCTAGGTCGCCGAAATGCCGGGCGCTGGTCGGGCAAGCGGCGACGCAGGCCGGCACGCGGTCTTCCTCGGCCAGATTGTCATTGTAGATGCGGTCGACGCACAGCGTGCACTTCTTCATCACCCTGACATCGGTGTCGAATTCGCGTGCACCGTAAGGACAGGCCCAGCTGCACAATTTGCAGCCGATGCACTTGTCCTCGTCGATCAGCACGATGCCGTCCGAGGCCCGCTTGTAGGAGGCGCCGGTCGGGCAGACGGTGACGCAGGCCGGCGTCTCGCAATGCAGGCAGGAGCGCGGGAAGTTCACCGTCCGTCCGCCCATCTCGGTGGTGTGCTCGTAAGCGTGCACGCGGTTGAACCAGACGCCGTCGACATGGCCGCCATAGGGGTCGATGTCGGTCAGCGGCGCCATGTGGCCGCCGGTGTTCCATTCCTTGCAGGCGGTGACACAGGCCTGGCAGCCGACGCAGGTATCGAGATCGATGACGAGGCCGAGCTTCTTGCCGCTTTGACTTGGCAGACATGTCATTTTGCCGCCTCTCTTGCCCGGCGGAATTCAGCGCCGAAAGTCAGTCTGTCGGGCGAGGGTTCGAAATGCGGCGGCTGCTGGAAACGTTCGAACTGCGGCTCGGTGAAGCCGGCTTCCTCCGCTGCGCATTTGACGATGCGCACGCGTAAATCGAACCACGCCGCCTGGCCGGTGACCGGATCGGAATTCGAATAGCGTTTGCCCTGAGCGTCGGCCGAGGTCTGGTCGCCGATGATGTGGTTGAGCAGGAAGCCGCGGTTGGATTCCGCCGCATCGTCCTTCAGCCCCCAGCTGCCGCGCCTTTTGCCGATGGCGTTCCAGGTCCAGACCGTGCTTTCGTTCACCCCGTCGATCAGCTTGATCTGCCCCTTCACTTTGCCGTTGATGCTCTCGATCCACACCCAGTCGTCATCGACCAGGCCGAGGCCAGCTGCCGTCCGGTGATGCACGAACAGCCGATTCTGGCTGGTGATTTGCCGCAGCCACGCATTCTGCGATCCCCAGGAATGGTACATATGCATCGGCCGCTGCGTCAGCGCATGCAGCGGATATTTTCCAAGGTCGACGACCGCTTCCTCGAAGGGCATGTACCAGAACGGCAGCGGGTCCATAAAGGTCTCGATGCGCTGGCGATCAGCCGCCGGCGGCAAGACGCGACCGTGCCCACGCGCGGCCAGACGGAAACGCTGCAGCGGCTCGGAATAGAGCTGGAAGACGATCGGCTCGGCCTTGGGGATAAAGCCCATCTGCACCGCAAAATCGAGATAAGAGCGGTTGGCCATCTTGTAGTAGCGCTGGTCGTCGGCGAAATCGTGGTGCCAGAAGCCGCCATTGTCGATGTAGCGCTGCAGCTGGTCCGGGTTGGCCTCGCCCCTGCCGGTCGAGGTCCCATCCTTGCCGCGCCAGCCGGCGAGCGGGCCGATGCCGGGCGTGCGCTCATGGTTGACGATGTAGTCGGCATAATCGCGGTACTGGGCCGCGCCGTCCTCATTGATGAAACCGGGCAGGCCGAGCCGCGCGCCGAGTTCGATCAGCACCGACTGGAACGGCCGGACGTCGCGATCAGGTTCGACGACGGGATGGCGGATGGCGTCGCCGGGTCCGTCGGCATGGCTGATCGGCCGGTCGAGCAGGCTGATGCAGTCATGCCGCTCAAGATAGGTGGTGTCGGGCAGCACGAGGTCGGCGAACGGCACGGTCTCGGAATAATAGGCATCGGAATAGATGATGAAGGGGATCTTGTAGTTGCCCGCATCGTCATGGTCGGTCAGCATGGCGATTGTCTCGACGGTGTTCATCGAGGAATTCCACGCCATGTTCGACATATACATCATCAGTGTATCGATCGGGTACGGGTCGCCGTCCCAGGCATTGCGGATGACGGTGTGCATCAGGCCGTGTGCCGCCAGCGGTGCGTCCCAGGAATAGGCCTTGTCGATGCGAAGCGGCGTGCCGGCCTCATCGACCAAAAGATCGTCCGGCCCACAGACGAAACCGAGCGGCATGCCGTCAAGCGGCGTCATCGGCTTGACGGTCTTGCCGGCTGGCTTGGGACCGGGCGGAGCGGAGCGGGGGTAGGGCGGCTTGAAACGGAAGCCGCCAGGGACATCCACCGTGCCCAGCAACACCTGGAGGAGATGGATGGCGCGGCAGGTGTGAAAGCCGTTCGAATGGGCCGAGATGCCGCGCATGGCGTGCATCGAGACAGGCCGCCCCTTGATCGTCTCGTGCCGGCGCCCGGCCCAATCGGTCCACGCGATCGGCAACTCGATCGTCTGTTCGAAGGCGACATGCGCAAGTTCGGCGGCGATCCTGCGGATCGTATCGGCGGCAATGCCGCAGCGCTCGGCGACCGCGTCCGGCGCATAGCTCTCATCGAGGTAGCGGTCGGCGATGAGCTGGAACACCGGGACGCTGTGGCGCCCGCCGATCGTGAAGCTGCCCGTCAGTGCCGGCTTCGCACCGGCATCGGTGGCGCCGACAGGCGTCTTCGCAACCCTGTCCCACGCCAGCGGATTTCCGTCGGCGTCGCGCACGAACAGCCCGTCATCGGCGGCACCCGGCTCCTGCACGACGAGAACATGGGCATTGGTGTAGCGCAGCAGATAATCGAGATCGACGCGGCCCGCCTTGAGCAATTCGTGGATGAGCGCGAACACGAACAGCCCATCGGTGCCGGGCCGAATGCTGATCCAGTCGTCTGCAATGGCATTGTAGCCGGTGCGGCACGGGTTGATCGAGACGACCTTGGCGCCGCGCGCCTTGAGTTTGCCGAGGCCGATCTTGATCGGGTTGGAATCGTGATCCTCGGCGACGCCGAACAGCATGAAATACCGGGTGTTGTCCCAGTCGGGCTCACCGAACTCCCAGAACGAACCGCCGATCGTATAGAGACCACCGGCCGCCATGTTGACCGAACAGAAGCCGCCATGGGCGGCAAAGTTCGGCGTGCCGAACTGGCTCGCCCACCAGCCGGTCAAGGATTGGGATTGATCGCGGCCGGTGAAGAAGGCCAGCTTCCTGGGATCGGTCCGGTGGATGGCCGAGAGCCGTTCCGTCGCGATCGAAAACGCCTCTTCCCACTCGATCTCGCGGAACTCGCCGGAGCCGCGCGGCCCGCTGCGCAGCAAGGGCTTCTTCAGCCTTGCCGGGCTGTAGTGCTGCATGATGCCGGAGCTGCCCTTGCCGCAGATCACGCCGCGATTGACCGGATGGTCCTTGTTGCCGTTGATGTAGCGGACCTTGCCATCCTTGATGTGCACGTCGATGCCGCAGCGGCAGGCGCACATGTAGCAGGTCGTCTTGGCGATGCTGTCGGAAACATCAGGCGAGGTGTCGACGCCGTCGCCTTCGTCAGGCGCCCGCGTGTCGGCAAGCGGGCGTTGCGATGGTGCCGAATTCGCGCCGCGCGGCGGTCCCTGCATCATGATCCGGTGGCGCCTGTACGGCCCATGGATTTGGCCCGCGTCTTCGGTCCGGGGCCGCGCATGTAATGCTCTTCCGGGTGGTAGCGATCACCGGCCAGCCGCCGTCTTATGCCGCGGGTCCAATGCGCAAGCAGGGATCTGAACCGCCCGATCATTCTGCTCTCTGCGATCTCTCGGCGAATTTTTTCTAACTTCACGAGGAAACTTAGAATAAAGCTATCGATCCGTCTAATCAGTTGTTCTTGTAAATTCGATCGATATTGGTTCTTAATAC
>NZ_RZOL01000223.1:0-9953 GCF_004022985.1 Mesorhizobium sp. M7A.F.Ca.ET.027.02.1.1
TCGCTACTCGCTACTCGCTACTCGCTAAAAACTTCCGCGCCACGTAAAGGCTGATCGCCGCGGCATTCGACACGTTGAGCGAATGGATGGCGCCGGGCATGTCGAGCCGCGCCAGCGTCGTCACCGTCTCGCGGGTCTTCTGGCGCAGGCCCTTGCCTTCGGCGCCCAGCACCAGGGCGATCTTTTCTCCGGCAAAGCTCTTTTCGAGTTCGGCCGGCGCGTCCGAATCAAGCCCGATGGTGCGAAAGCCGGCCTCGTGCAGCTGGCCGAGCGCGTCGGCGAGGTTCTTCACCTCGATCTGGTCGATGTGCTCCAGCGCGCCGGAGGCGGATTTCGCCAGCACGCCCGATTCCTGCGGGCTGTGGCGGGCTGTGGTGATCAGCGCGCCAGCGCCGAAGGCCACCGCCGAGCGCAGGATGGCGCCGACATTGTGCGGGTCGGTGATCTGGTCGAGCACCAGCACCAGCTTCGCGTCACCAAGCGCATCGAGCCGCTTGGCTTTAAGCGGCTCGGCCTCGATCAGCACACCCTGATGCACGGCATCCGACCCGGTGATCTTGTCGATGTCCCTGGGTTCGACCAGTTCGGTCTTGAAGGGCAGGGCGGCGAGATCGGCGATTTCGAGGCGCTCGGCCGCATTGCGCGTCACCAGCATCTTCCTGATCTTGCGGCGCGGATTGTCGAGTGCGGCACGCACCGTGTGCAGGCCGTAGAGCCGCACCAGGCCATCCGCGGCATTTTCGCCCGGCGGAACCGGCTGTCGAGCCCGGAATGCCGGCGCGCCGCCGCTTTTCTCGTCGCGATAGGCGCGGCGCAGCTTGGCGTAATGGGTGTCTTTGGGGGTGTTGGTTTTGTCGCTCATGGCTGGCTTCTATAGCGGTGTCCTCCGGCCAAGGATATGGCCTGTCACTACAGCCGGCGAACAGAAACGAAAAACCATGGTTGCGCGGTTGACACCCAATGGGCTTGCCGCCATAAGGCGCTGCGCTGGTTTCGGAGAACACATAACTCGGGTCCGGATCGGCGTGAATGCCTCGTTGCATGGCTCCGGCGGCAGACTGGAGAGGTGCCCGAGTGGTTAAAGGGGACGGACTGTAAATCCGTTAGCTTAGCTTACGTTGGTTCGAATCCAACCCTCTCCACCACTGCCGGCCCGGAAGCCCTGAAACGTAACAAGAATCGGACCGAAAAGTGCATGGCGCTTTTCGGATGAATCCGGTACTTCAGGAACGGCGCGGGTATAGCTCAGTGGTAGAGCAGCAGCCTTCCAAGCTGAATATGCGGGTTCGATTCCCGCTACCCGCTCCAGACACTCATCCCATCCGGCAAATCGAAACACTGCGCACGAGGCGCAGCGCTCCAATTGTGGTGGCTGCGCCGCGTCAGCTGTTGAACGCGGTGGCGACCTGGTGCTGCTGCGGCACCTGGCCGTTCGGCGTCAGTCTGTCGACGATGCCGGGCAAGGCGGTGGACAGTTGTTTGAGCAGTTCCTGCTCGTCCAGCCCGGTCCGTTGCGCGATCTCGCGAATGATCTGCGGTCCGATCGCGGCGCCAAGATCGTTGGCGTTGATCGGCTGGTTCTGCCCGGTGCCGACCCAGGAGTCGGCGGCATTGCCGTGGCCGGCATTTCTGAGCTTGTCGAGCAGGCCGCCCAATCCGCCAGCCAGGCCACCATCGGCGGATGTGGTTTCCGTCGGGACGGGGGCGGTCGGAGCGGGCGCGGGAGACTGCTCTGGCTCTTCGGCATTTCTGCCGCTCAGCATCTTGCCGACCAGCAATGCGCCGAGCGCGATCATCAGGGGTTTGGTGATGTTGCCGCCGGGAACGGCATTGTCAAAAAGTCCCATCGTGGATCCTCCATAGCGAACAAGGCCCGACCCCTCCTCGACAATGAAGCATTCGGGCGGAATTTCAAGCTGGCTTGAGGTTTTGACAATCCTATGAAAATGTTCGGCTGGCGAGGGGATGGAGAGGAAAAAATGGGTATCATCAGCTGGATCATTCTCGGCGTGGTCGCCGGCTTCATCGGCAGCAAGATCGTCAACAAGACCGGCCAGGGTGTCGTCATGGATATCGTACTGGGCATCGTCGGCGCCATTGTCGGCGGTCTGATATTCAGTGCCTTCGGCGCGTCAGGCGTCACCGGCCTCAACATCTACAGCCTGATCGTTGCCGTCATCGGCGCGGTGGTCGTTCTGTGGGCTTACCATCAGTTCAGCGCAAGGCGGACGCTTTAGGCGCCTGCGGATCATCTGAGGTTTCGAGTTTCTGAAGGCGAGACCGGCTTGAGGCCGGTATGCTCAGAGTGGCTTGCCTATGGCATCGGGGCGGCGAAAAGCAGCAATGAAACGAGGCTAGGCGACGACGGCCAGCCGGCGCTGACGCTGATCCAGCGAGACGATGGTCAGCCCGCTGCCGACGACCAGCAGAATGCCGCAAATGGCCAGCGCGTTGGGGAACTGCCCGAACACCAGCAGGCCGGAAATGACCGCCCAGACGGTGAAGCAATAGTAGAACGGCGCCACGGCGCTGGTCGGTCCGATGCGATAGGCCATGAAGATGAAGAAATGGCCGAAGATCAGGAAAAATCCAGCACCGGCCATCAGCAGCAGGTGATGTGCCCCGGGCATGACCCAGCGCTCTGAAACCAGATGCGCGGCGCCGGCGCCGATCAGCACCACCACGACGGCGGAAATCGCCACGATCATCCCCGGCACCTCGGCCGCGACCCGCCGGCCGGCAAGGTCGCGCGCCGCCGCAAATGTGGCATTGCCGAGCGCCAGCAAGGCGTAGACCGAAATGCCTTGCATGGTCGGCTGCGCCACCATCAGCGCTCCGACGAAGCCGAGCCCGATCAGCGCCATGCGCCGGCCGCCGATCCGCTCGCCAAACAGGATCGAGGAGCCGACCAGCATCAAGAGCGGCGTGATCTGGCCGAGCGCGGTGGAATCGGCGATCTGCATGTTGGCGAGTGCGACCACATAGCAAAGGATCGCCGCCAGCTCGAGCATGTTCCGGCTCAGGACGCGCTTGTCGAAGATCCGCGGGATCTGCTTGCCGTAGCCCAGCGCGAACAACAGCGGGAAGCCCCAGAGTGCTGCCGCGGCACCCCGCAGAAACAGCACTTCGTAAGACGGCAGGCCAGCCGTCGCGAGCTTCATCATCGTGTCGTTGACGAGATACGACCCCGTCGAGACGATCATGAACAGCGGGCCGCGGATAGAGGCAGGGATGAAATGCATCCGGACACAAGATCAGAGGCGGGTGGCGGCGGCAATGGTCCATGGCCTGGCCATGATTCAGACAGGGCCGGGCAAGCACGCCAGCGCTTTCGCCGCCTCGATCGGTCGGCCCGCTACCCCTTCATTTTGCCCAGAGCCTTCCTATATCAGCGTCATATCCCCGCAATCGGATCGATGGTTCGGACTGAGTGAGACGGCACCCGGCCAAAAGACGCTTGTGTTTTTTGGCCTTTGTCGCTAATCGCCCCGCATTCGACTGAACTGAAGGTCTTCGACCGAACTGAAGATCCGGGCCGTCCAAGGAAAGAGACAATGGCCAAAGGTAAATTCGAGCGTAACAAGCCTCACGTGAACATCGGCACGATTGGCCACGTCGACCATGGCAAGACGTCGCTGACGGCGGCGATCACCAAGTATTTTGGCGAATACAAGCGCTACGACCAGATCGACGCCGCCCCTGAAGAAAAGGCGCGCGGCATCACGATCTCGACGGCGCATGTCGAATACGAGACGGCCAACCGCCACTATGCTCACGTCGACTGCCCCGGCCACGCCGACTATGTGAAGAACATGATCACCGGTGCCGCGCAGATGGACGGCGCGATCCTGGTCGTGTCGGCTGCCGACGGCCCGATGCCGCAGACCCGCGAGCACATCCTGCTGGCCCGTCAGGTCGGCGTGCCGTCGATCGTGGTGTTCCTGAACAAGGTCGACCAGGTCGACGACGCCGAGCTGCTCGAACTGGTCGAGCTCGAGGTTCGCGAGCTTCTGACCAAGAACGAGTTCCCCGGCGACGACATTCCGATCGTCAAGGGTTCGGCGCTGGCTGCTCTGGAAGATTCCGACAAGAAGATCGGTGAAGACGCGATCCGCGAGCTGATGGCTGCGGTCGATGCCTACATCCCGACGCCGGTTCGTCCGCTCGACAAGCCGTTCCTGATGCCGATCGAAGACGTGTTCTCGATCTCGGGCCGCGGCACGGTCGTGACCGGCCGCGTCGAGCGCGGCGTGGTCAAGGTCGGCGAGGAGCTGGAGATCATCGGCATCCGTCCGACGACCAAGACGACCTGCACGGGCGTCGAGATGTTCCGCAAGCTGCTCGATCAGGGCCAGGCCGGCGACAACATCGGCGCGCTGCTGCGCGGCGTTGATCGTGAAGGTGTCGAGCGCGGCCAGGTTCTGGCCAAGCCGGGCACGGTGAAGCCGCACAAGAAGTTCGTGGCCGAAGCCTACATCCTGACCAAGGACGAAGGTGGCCGTCACACGCCGTTCTTCACCAACTACCGTCCGCAGTTCTATTTCCGCACGACCGACGTGACCGGCATCGTGTCGCTGCCGGAAGGCACCGAAATGGTGATGCCGGGCGACAACATCACGGTCGATGTCGAGCTGATCGTGCCGATCGCCATGGAAGAGAAGCTGCGCTTCGCCATCCGTGAAGGCGGCCGCACCGTCGGTGCCGGCATCGTCGTCACCATCAAGGAATAATCGAGCCCGGCATTCGCCGGATCGACAAGAAAAGGGCGGTCTTCGGGCCGCCCTTTTCTTTTGCGGGGCTATCGGTTGCGGCCCAGTCGGCCGAACCCTGTTGCAAGGCTCCGGGCCTCGACTAGTATAGGTTGCATCGAGGGGCTTTTTTCAAATGGTTCCAAGGCGGTTTTTCCATCGTCGGGCATTGTGGCCGCTGGCTCTGACCTGGCTGCTCGCATTGCTTGCCGCAGGCCCGGCAGCCTTTGCGGCGGATGCGGCGCCGGATCTTGGGCCGACGATGCGGTTCGTCATCGTTCGCAGCAACGCACCGGGGTGCGAGCCGATCTGCCCGGAATGGATATCGGCCGAGGGCTCGATAGAAGCCGGCACGCCGGCACTCTTCAAACGCATGCTGAAGACGCTTGGCGGCCGGAAACTGCCTGTTGTCGTCGATTCTCCCGGCGGCAATGTCGAGGCGGCGCTGACGCTTGGCCGGCTGATCCGCAAGAACAAGTTCGATATCGCCATCGGCAAGACGGTGTTTTCCAGCTGCCAGCCCGGTGCGAAGGGGTGCCAGGACCGTGACGCCCGCTACTTCGGCGATGTCATCGACTATGGCGCCATGTGCAATTCCGCCTGTCCTCTGATGTTTGCCGGCGGTATCAGGCGGGTGGCCGGCGAATGGGCCTATCTCGGCGTCCATCAGATCACCACGACCTACATTCGTACGAAATTGCAATACCGGACCACCTACCGCGTCGTGGGGGGCAAGAAGAAGATCCTCAACACAAAGATCGTCAGCCGCAAGAACGCCGGCAGCCACAAGACCTACGAGATGAGCAAGTCCGTGGAGAAAAAGCTGGCAGCCTACCTGAAACAGATGGGCATCGAACAAAGCATGCTCGAAACGATGAAGGGCACCCCGGCCAGCGAAATCCACCAGATCGCCCTCGACGACATGCTGGCGATGAAGCTGGTCACCAGCACGGACGCTGTGGGCCTGTTGACCGCGGCAAGCCTGTGCGAGCCCGGTCGCCTGGCCGCGAATTGCCGGGAAATGCCGGGGAACAAGCCTGACGGCCTGACGGCGACCGCGGACAAGTCTGCTCCGCCGGCGATCGAACCCGAGGCGGCGCGGCGCGATGAGGACATGCGCTTCGTTGTCGTTCGCGGCACCAATCCACTCTGCAATCCAGACTGCCCGGAATGGATCTCGGCAGAAGGCGCGATCACCCCCCGGACCCCGCAGAAGCTGCGCCAATTGCTCGCCATGCTTGGCAAACGGCAACTGCCTGTCGTGATCAGTTCGAGGGGAGGCGACCTGCTCAGCGCCCTGGCGGCAGGACGGCTTATCCATGAAAAGAAGCTCGACGTCGCCGTTGGCCGCACCGATTTCGTCGGCTGTGACCCAGGAGCGTGGAATTGCCTGGCCAAGGAAGGCGCCTATGCCGGGCTGAGCATCGATGCGGGCGTGGAGTGCGATTCGGCCTGCGCGCTGATGCTTGCCGGCGGCATCAGGCGGCTTGTCGGTCCCCAGGCGCGACTTAGCCTCTACCCGATGGGGCAAAAGCAGATGGTCAAGGCCTATCTCGAGGAGATGGCGATCGGTCCCGCCCTGTTCGCAGCGATCGAGCGGCGCTCGGTCGAGCGCCGGCTGGAACCCGGCATGATGCTGAAGGTCGGCCTGACGACCGGCCTGCAATCGGTCGACGCGCTGACCGGTGCCACCATTTGCGAGGCGGTGCCAAGACCCGAGAATTGCCGGATCCGGCCTTCCGCCAATGCCGAGGCTGACGCGCCGGCCAAATTGTAGTGTGCGGCGGAGCCGGAAACTGGCCATCGAGGCAGATTGAGCCGCTTCCAATTCTTCCGCTATCGTCGCTGCTGGCGCCAGGCAGGCGGAGGATCGATGCCAGCCTGGGTTGGGGCGTGCCGGGCGGCCCCTATAAGCCACCGGGTACGAAACCATGACCGGCACGAAGCGTATCGGGCGCAGGCATCCGGAATAACGCCACAAATAGGGCGGAATGCTGCACTGGCCTGCAGCCGTGAACGGTCGCGAGATGCTGCTCGCCCATCTTCCAAGTGGCTATATTCTCGGAACGTTCATGCGCAGGCAGTGGCCTGGCAGCCCGGCTATCGTCGGGGCCGCCATAGTCGGCAGTGTCATCCCCGATATCGATATGCTGTATTTCCATTTCATCGACGGCGGACGCCCCCACCATCACTCCTATATGACGCATTGGCCGCCGTTCTGGGCGGCCGCAGGGGCGCTGTCGTTGCTATTCGTCAGCTGGCGCGCCCGCTCGTATCTGGCAGCCACGGCTGCCTTCTTTGCCGCCGCCATGCTGCATATGGTCCTCGATACGCTGGCGTCGCCGATATTGTGGCTGATGCCATTCGATCGGCGGGCGTTCGAACTCGTCACTGTACCGGCGGACTTCAGCAATTGGGTGCTCAGCTTTTTGCTGCACTGGACGTTCGCATGCGAACTCCTGATATGCGGCTGGGCGCTTTGGCTTGCACGCGGGCGACCGCAGCCTGCCACGAATGCCGCTTGAGGACGCTCCACATCGAAGAGGGCAGGCGACGTCTCTCTCAATCACGCCACCGCGCGCTGGCGACTTCAGGCCGGAGCTTGGGATCGACCCGGATGGCCTTGTCGGGATTAAGGCGCGTTTGCTTGCAAACCGCTCTTTACAGAGCGTGCGGAAGCTTTTAGGAAGCGCCTTCTGCGCCGACATGCGCACGATACGGGCATAGCTCAGTTGGTAGAGCGGCGGTCTCCAAAACCGCAGGTCGTAGGTTCGAGCCCTGCTGCCCGTGCCATTTCTTGGAATGGCATTCAACGCAATGTTTCGCCGTTTCGAAATGGCGTTTCAAAGCGATATTTCCATGGCCTGGCCTTTGAAAATCGGCGACCCGCTTGCCATGTAGGGTCGATTGGGGCATAAGAGCGCCATAGCCGGGACGGAACGACTGGATGGTTCCGAGGCGGTGTTTGGTCATAAAGCGGAGACTTGCCACTTGCGTGGATCAAGAATCGGTTTTATGTAGACGAAACAGACACGCGACGCGTGGAGCTGGGAAACCGGCTTTACGGGTCTGATTTGCATGGGCGAAATGATTGCGCTGATTCGGCGCGAGATTGGGCTCAGGCGGCACGTCCCGGCCAGCGGGATCATCCAGGAGACCCGGCCAACGGGTCTTGAAGACAGAGCGGCATATGGCTTCGAAAACCACAAATCCTTTCGTCTTTCTCCAGCAGGTTCGCGCGGAGACCGCCAAGGTGACTTGGCCGTCGCGACGCGAAACGATGATCTCGACGGTGATGGTTCTGGCCTTCGCAGTGATCGCGATGATCTTTTTCTTCACCGCCGATCAGCTCATGGGCCTTGCGGTCGAACAGATTCTGGGCATCGGACGCTAAGTCCGGCGATTACGGAGAAGTCTTGAAATGACCGCGCGCTGGTACATCGTCCACGCTTATTCGAACTTTGAAAAGAAGGTCGCCGAGGATATCGAGAACAAGGCCAAGCAGAAGGGCCTGTCCGCCGACATCCACCAGATCGTGGTTCCGACCGAGAAGGTCGTCGAAGTTCGCCGCGGCCGCAAGGTCGATGCCGAGCGCAAGTTCTTCCCGGGCTATGTGCTGCTGAAGGCCAATTTGACCGATGCGGTGTTCTCGCTGGTCAAGAACACACCGAAGGTCACCGGCTTCCTGGGCGACTCCAAGCCGGTGCCGATCACCGAGGCGGAAGCCCAGCGCATCCTGAACCAGGTCCAGGAAGGCGTCGAGCGGCCGAAGCCTTCGGTCACGTTCGAGATCGGCGAAGCGATCCGCGTTTCGGATGGTCCCTTCGCGTCGTTCAACGGCTTCGTCCAGGAAGTGGATGAGGAGCGTGCGCGGCTCAAGGTGGAAGTTTCGATCTTCGGGCGCGCCGTGCCCGTCGATCTGGAATTCGGACAGGTCGAAAAGGGCTGATCCGAAATCCCTGACGCCGGTTTGGCGATCAGGGGAGGCGGCGCGGAAGCGTGCGGCCTGAGACGGTGGGAGGCGAGTGCGGCTTTAGCCGGCTGCGCGAACCGCACCACCAGACTGCAACCGCCGGCATGACCGGCATAGACAAAGGCAGGAAAAGAGATGGCTAAGAAAATTGCAGGCCAGCTCAAGCTCCAGGTGAAAGCGGGATCGGCGACGCCGTCTCCCCCGATCGGCCCGGCGCTTGGTCAGCGTGGCATCAACATCATGGAATTCTGCAAGGCGTTCAACGCGCAGACCCAGGAAATGGAAAAGGGATCGCCGGTTCCGGTCGTCATCACCTACTATCAGGACAAGTCCTTCACCTTCGTCATGAAGACGGCGCCGGTGAGCTATTTCCTGAAGAAGGCGGCGAACCTGACGTCCGGTTCCAAGGAGCCGGGCAAGGTCAAGGCCGGTACGGTTTCGCGTGACAAGGTCCGCGAGATTGCCACCGCGAAGATGAAAGACCTGAACGCAAACGACGTCGAAGCGGCCATGCGCATGGTCGAGGGCTCCGCCCGCTCGATGGGTCTGGAAGTGGTGGGCTAAGATCATGGCAAAGATTGCAAAGCGCGTATCGAAGACCCGCGAAGGCATCGATCCCAACAAGGCTTATGCCCTGGGCGATGCGCTGAAGCTGCTCAAGGACCGTTCCTCGGTGAAGTTCGATGAGACCATCGAAGTCGCCATGAACCTCGGCGTCGACCCGCGCCATGCCGACCAGATGGTCCGCGGCGTGGTCAACCTGCCGAACGGCACCGGCCGCTCGGTGCGTGTCGCCGTGTTCGCCCGTGGCGACAAGGCCGACGAAGCGCGCGCCGCCGGCGCCGACATCGTCGGTGCCGAGGATCTGGTCGACATCGTCCAGAAGGGCACGATCGATTTTGATCGCTGCATCGCCACGCCGGACATGATGCCGCTCGTCGGCCGTCTGGGCAAAGTGCTCGGCCCGCGCGGCATGATGCCGAACCCGAAGGTCGGCACCGTCACCACCGACGTTGCCGCCGCCGTCAAGGCATCCAAGGGCGGTGCCGTCGAGTTCCGTGTCGAGAAGGCTGGCATCGTCCATGCCGGCGTCGGCAAGGTCTCGTTCGACGTCAAGGCCCTGGAAGAGAACATCCGCGCCTTCGCCGATGCGGTGACCAAGGCAAAGCCGACTGGCGCCAAGGGCAACTACGTCAAGAAGGTGTCGGTCACCTCGACGATGGGCCCGGGCC
>NZ_RZOL01000224.1:0-9936 GCF_004022985.1 Mesorhizobium sp. M7A.F.Ca.ET.027.02.1.1
AGCGGAAATCGAGGCTTGCGCCCTGCAGGGACGCATCCATCACCGCCGCGATGATCTTCCGGTAGCCGGTGCAGCGGCAGAGAATACCGCCCAGCGCATCCTGCACCTCGGCCTCGGTCGGGCTTGGCTGTTTGTCCAGCAACGCCGTTGCCGCGACCAGCAGCGCCGGCGTGCAGATGCCGCACTGCGCCGCGCCATGGGCAAGGAACGAGGCCTGCAGCGCCGACAGCCGGCCATTGGCGAGGCCTTCGACGGATGTTACCGCCGTCCCGGCGGCGGAAGCCGCCGACATCAGGCAGGCGCAGACCGGATCGCCGTCGACCAGCACCGTACAGGCGCCGCAGTCGCCGGCGTCGCAGCCGATCTTCGTGCCGGTCAACAGCAATTCATCGCGCAACACCAGGGACAGGCGGCGCAGGGGCGGCACATTGACCGAGACGGCGGTGCCATTGACCTCGAAGGCGATATCGGCGCGCAAAGCGCCGAACCCTGGCTGGTCCCTGCCCGGATCGGGCAGGGCTTCACGCGCGTCAGGCTGAATTTGGCTCATGCCGCCACCTCTTCGCCAGTCGTACGCCCCATAGCCGCGAGCACCGTGCGGGCAACAATCTCGCGCACCGCATCGAGCCGGTATTCGGCGCTGCCGCGCACATCGGCGATCGGCGACAGTTCTGCCATCGGCGCGGCCAGGACCGCGTCGGCGAGTCCGCCGTCCACCGGCAGACCGTGCAGCGCGGCTTCGACGCCGGCCAGCCGCTTGGCCACCACCGAGCAGGATCCGGCGGCGACGGCGGCGTCGTTGACGATGCCATCCTCGACGACCAGACGCGCCGCCACCATGGCGATGGAAATGACGAGATAACGGCGCGCGCCGAGCTTGACGAAAGCCGACATGCCCGCAGCGGCGGTTCTCG
Organism: Mesorhizobium sp. M7A.F.Ca.ET.027.02.1.1; assembly: GCF_004022985.1. Taxonomy (NCBI): domain Bacteria; kingdom Pseudomonadati; phylum Pseudomonadota; class Alphaproteobacteria; order Hyphomicrobiales; family Phyllobacteriaceae; genus Mesorhizobium; species Mesorhizobium sp. M7A.F.Ca.ET.027.02.1.1. Next base: position 915 of record NZ_RZOL01000224.1, read on the forward strand.
GCACGCGGATCGCCGTAACCATCTCACCGGGCAGCAGAGCCGTGTGGCGATTGCCGAGAATGAAGTCCTGCAGCGGCAGGTGCCGCGTCGCGGCAACTGAGCGCAGCTCGACCTCCGCGTCGAGGATGAGCAGGCCCGGCACCCCGTCGGCGGCCGGCGAGGCGTTGCAGAGATTGCCGGCGACCGAGGCGACGTTCTGGATTTGCACCGAGCCGACCTCTCGCGCCGCCTGTTTCAGCGCATCGAAGGCCGGCGGCAAGGGATGGCGGACGATGTCGGTCCAGGTCGTGCGCGCGCCGATGACGAAATGGTCGTGCGTCTCGGCAATGCCGCGCAGCGCCGCTAGGCCGTTAATGTCGAGAACATTGTCGCGGAAGGGTTTGCTGCCCTGTGCCGGATAGAAATCGGTGCCGCCGGCAAGGATGCGCCAGGCGCCCTCGCCAAGCAAAGCGAGCGCTTCGTCGACCGAGGTGGGTTTCGCGTAACGGATCACGCTTTGCCTTCCAGAAAGGAACTTTCCGAATCCGGTATTTCCGGCGTTCGAGCCGAGAAATTCATTCGTATGCAAATGATATCAAGACGGCAGGATTTGTCAAAGCCCGAGTTTGCGGCGGCCCGGCCGGCACGCATTTGTTATGTCGCGAGAGGGTTGACGCCGCCGGCCATCTGGTCAAGTTTCTGCGTCCGGTCGCGTCAGCGGCATTTTCCACTGGAGCCTGCATACGGAAGAGGAAAGCCCATGGCCGACGAAGCGCTTGTCGTCATCGACCTGCAGAACGATTTTTGTCCGGGCGGTGCGCTGGCGGTTGCCGGCGGCGATGAGATCGTGCCGCTGGTCAACGACCTGATCCGGCGAACCGACCATGTCGTGCTGACGCAGGACTGGCATCCCGCCGGTCATTCCAGCTTTGCCTCCAGCCATCCTGGCGCGCAGCCTTTCACGATGATCGAAATGCCCTATGGTCAGCAGACGCTGTGGCCGGACCACTGCATCCAGGGCAGCCTGGGCTCGGATTTCCATTCCGGCCTCGCCTGGACCAAGGCCGAGCTCGTCATTCGCAAGGGATTTAGGCCTGACATCGACAGCTATTCGGCTTTCTTCGAGAACGACCGCACGACCCAGACCGGCCTTGCCGGCTACCTCCGGGAGCGCGGCATCGACACGCTGACCCTGGTCGGGCTGGCGACCGATTTCTGCGTCGGCTTTTCGGCGCTGGACGCCGTCAGCCAGGGCTTCAAAACCACAGTGCGGCTCGATGCCTGCCGCGGCATCGATCTCAACGCTTCGCTCGATACAATGCTGCAGCGCATGCGCGACGCCGGCGTGACGCTCGAAGACCCTTTGTCGGATTGAACGGCCGTTGGGCAAGCACCCCCTCACCCGGATTGCCAGCCGAATTGCGAAGGGCAATTCGGGGCAATCCGACCTCTCCCCGAGGGGAGAGGAGAAGGCGAGCGTCGGCGCCGAGTCTCTTCTCCCCTCGGGGAGAAGGTGGCCGCGTAGCGGCCGGATGAGGGGGCCTTTTTCATATCCGATCTCCCTGTTGGCTGCATGCGCTGCGATAATTGCCGCCGTGCTGTTCCCGGCACAGGCTTTCGGGGCGGAGGAACACGGCCTGCCCGGCGCTTCGATGCCGCTGTGGTGGGCGCTGCCCTTTGCCGGGCTGCTGTTGTCGATCGCCACCGGTCCGCTGCTGTTTCCTCATGTTTGGGAACATCACTACGGCAAGATATCGGCCCTTTGGGCCGCACTGGTGATCGTGCCGCTGGCGGCTGCCTTCGGTGTTCCCACAGCGACCGAAGCGGTGCTGCATGCGTTGCTCACGGAATACATGTCGTTCATCATCCTGCTGTTTGCGCTGTTCACCATTTCGGGCGGCATTCTCCTTGCCGGCAACATTCACGGCACGCCGCTGGTGAATGCAGGCCTGCTGCTGGTCGGCGCGCTGCTGGCCTCGGTGATAGGCACGACCGGTGCCTCGATGATCCTGATCCGGCCGATCATCCGCGCCAACGATAACAGGCCGTTCAACGCCCATGTCGTCATCTTCTTCATCTTCCTGGTGTCCAACATCGGCGGCTCGCTGACGCCGCTTGGCGATCCGCCGCTGTTCGTCGGCTTCCTCAGAGGTGTCGACTTCTTCTGGACGACCGCCAATCTCTGGCGCGAGACCCTGTTTGTCGGCGGTGCCGTGCTGGCCGTCTTCCTGGGCATCGACATCATCCTGCATCGGCGCGAGGCTGGCGCGCCGAAGATCAAGGATCCGACGCCGGACACGACGGTGCGTCTGCGCGGCCTGGCCAACCTTCCGCTGCTGGCAGGTGTGATCGGCGCCATCCTGCTGTCGGCGGCCTGGAAGCCGGGCGTCAGCTTCTCCGTGTTCGGGGTTAGCCTGGAACTGCAGAACCTGGTGCGCGATGCCATCATCCTGGCGCTCGCCCTGCTGTCGCTTCCGCTCTCCTACAAGAGCCACCGCGAGGCGAACGGCTTCAATTGGGGTCCGATAGCGGAGGTGGCCAAATTGTTTGCCGGCATCTTCGTCTGCATCGTGCCGGTCATCGCCATCCTCAGGGCGAGCCATGAGGGGGCACTGGCGCCGCTGGTTTCGCTTGTCAGTTCACCCTCGGGCGCGCCCAACGACCTCGCCTATTTCTGGCTGACTGGGGCGCTGTCGTCCTTCCTCGACAATGCGCCGACCTATCTGGTGTTTTTCGAGCTTGCCGGCGGCGACCCAAGGCACCTGATGACGGAGTTCGCTTCGACGCTTGCCGCGATCTCGGCCGGAGCCGTGTTCATGGGCGCCAACACCTATATCGGCAATGCACCGAACTTCATGGTCTACGCCATCGCCCGCCATCGCGGCGTGAAGATGCCGGGCTTCTTCGGCTACATGCTGTGGTCTGGGCTGGTGCTGATCCCGATATTTTTGGTCGCGGGCTTTCTGTTCTTCGGCTGATCAACCCACGCCGACATAACGGCGCACCGCCGACGGGTCGGCGCGCAACTCCTCGACGTCTACCGTCTCGCGGTTGCGGCCGTTTTCGATGAAGGCAACGTGGTCGGCGACCGAAAGCACTGCATCGACACGCTGCTCGACCAGGATGGTCGAGACGCCCATGTCGCGCAGCTTCGACACCGTCTCGCGGATCTTGGCGATCATCGACGGCATCAGCCCTTCGGTCGGCTCGTCGAGCAGCAGCACTTGCGGTTCGAGACAGAGCGCGCGCGCCATGGCCAGCATCTGCTGTTCGCCGCCGGACAATGTGCCGGAACGCTGCCGCAGCCGCTGGCGCAGCAGCGGGAACAGGTCGAGGACATTTTCCCGCACGGCCTTGCCCTTGCCGCGCGCCATCAGGCCGATCTCGATGTTTTCCGCCACCGTCATCTCGGCGAACAGCCGCCTTCCCTGCGGCACATAGGCGACGCCGGCCTTGGGCACCTCATGCGCCGGCAGACCAGTCAACTCTTGGCCAGCCAGTTTGATCGAGCCGGCGCTTGAGGGAACCAGCCCCATGATGGCTTTGAGCGTCGTTGTCTTGCCGGCGCCATTGCGGCCGAACAGGCACAGCACCTCGCCCTTGTTCAGCACCAGGTCGAGGCCATAGAGCACCTGGACCTCGCCATAGTAGCAGTCCAGTCCAGAGATGGTCAGCGCCTCGGACTTTGCCTCGGTCATGGGGCGGTCCCCAGATAGGCTTCCTGCACCGCCGCGTTCTCGCGGATCGCTTTGGGGGTGCCTTCGGCCAGGATCTTGCCGGCATTGAAGACGGTGATGCGGTCGGCGAGTTGCATGACGACAGGCATGTTGTGCTCGATCAGAAGCACGGTGGCGTTCTTGGCGATCTCGCGCACCAGGGTGATGAAATTGTCGATCTCGCTGTCGGCCAGCCCTTGCGTCGGCTCGTCGAGGATCAGCAGGCGCGGCTTCAGCGCCAGGCCCATCGCCACTTCCAGCAGGCGCTGATGGCCGTAGGACAATTGGCCGGCCGGCATGTGGGCACGATCGGCCAGGCCGGTGCGTTCCAGTGCGGTCATGACAGCGGCCTGTATCGCGCTCTTGGAATGACTGCCATGCCGCAGCGTCAGTTGCGCGGGCAGCGCGACGTTGGCGTAAACGGACAGGTTGGCATAGACGCTGGTGAGCTGGAAGGTGTAGGCGATGCCCCTGCGCACCCTGACATAGGCAGGCAGATTGGTGATGTCGGCGCCGTCGAAGACGATCATGCCGGCAGACGGCTGGATGCGGCCGCTGACCAGGCTGACGAAGGTGGTCTTCCCCGCCCCGTTGGGGCCGATCACGGCACGGATCTCGCCCGGCATCAGCGCGAAATCGACATTGTCGACGGCGCGCAGACCACCGAAATTGCGCGACAGGCCCTTGGTGGTCAAAAGCGGCATCATGGCAGCCACCCGAGCCAGCGCTGGCGGATGCTGCCCAGAATGCCTTTCGGGAAAAACAGCACCAGCAGGATCAGCGCGATGCCGACGATCAGCAGATAGGCGGAGGTGTAGCCGCTGGTGATATCAATGACATAGTACATGAACAGCGTGCCGATCAGCGGTCCGAGCGTCGTCGCGGCACCCCCCAGCAGCACCCACAGCAGCGGCAGGATCGAATACTGCACCGACGCGAAGCTCGATCCGACATAGCCGAACAGCAGCGCATAGGCGGCCCCCGAGGCCGCGCAGATGATGCCGGAGATGACGACGGCGGCGAGCTTGTTCGAAAACGTATCGTAGCCGAGCATCTTCGTGCGCTCCTCATTCTCGCGGATGGCGACCAGCACGCGGCCATAGCGGGAGCGGACGATGGCCAATGTGACGAGCAGCACGATGGAAAACAGCGCCAGCGCTGTCATGTAGCGCACCGTCGGATTGGTGAGTTCGAGCGATGTAGCGCCAAAGCTGAGCACCCGCGCCGGCTGCGGCACGACCATGCCTTGGTCGCCGCCGGTCCAAGTCGCGAAGTAGAGGATGAGGAGGTAGAACACTTGAGCGAACATCATGGTGACGATCATGAAGGCGACGCCCGTGGTGCGCAACGCCAGCAGGCCGATCACGAGTGAAACAACAACACCACAGCCGAGGCCCGAGGCGAATGCCGCTGGTACGCTCCAGCCGAGCTGGATGACGGCAAGGCCGGCGCCATAGAGCCCGGCGGCGAAGAACATCGCATGGCCGAGGCTGAGCAGGCCGGCATAGCCGAACAGCATGTTGTAGCCCATGGCAAAGACCGCCAGCACCATGATGCGGGCAAGCAGGCCGTGATAGTAGTCCGGCAGCAGGAAGTTCAGCACGAAGAGCAGGGCGATGACGCCGAGATGCAGGGCATAGGCTTTTGCCGGCGAAGCTTCGCTCATCGCGATGCCGTCCCGAACAGGCCTTGCGGGCGGAACACCAGCACCATGGCGACGAGCAGCGTGGCAATGATCTTGGCCAGCGTCGGCGAGAAGAACATCGAGATGATGCCGTCGGAGAGGCCGATCAGCACGGCGGCGACGACCGTGCCGCGCAGCGAGCCGAGGCCGCCGATGATGACGACGATGAAGGAGAGCAGCAGCGGATCCTGTCCCATCAGATAATGCGCCTGGCTGATCGGCACGATCAGCACCGCGGCAATGGCCGCCAGCATGGCACCGAGCGCGAAGACGCCGCCATAGACACGGCCGACAGGGATGCCGAAGGCCTGTGCGGTTTCGCTGTCATACTGCGTGGCGCGCATGACGAGGCCGATCCTGGTGCGCGTCAGCACCAGCCATGTCGCGGTGAGCAGCAGCGCGGAAGCGGCGATAACAGACAGTTTGTAGCCGGAATAGCCGAACCACGGCAAAAGGATGCGGTAGCTGAACGGCGGCTCGACCGGCCGGGCTTCCGGGCCATAGAAAGTCAGCGCCAGCTGCTGGATGATGTAGAGCATGCCGATGGTGGCGACGATGGTGGCTTCCGGATTGTAATTGAGCCGGCGCAGCACCAGCCGTTCGGCGACCAGCGCAATGGCGCCGACGATCAGCGGGGCAATCACCAGCGCCGCCAGGAAGCCGAGCGCAGGGTGACCGCCGATGGCCGTGGTGATCGCCCAGGCGAGCACCGCGCCCAGCATGAAGAACTCGCCATGCGCGACATTGACCACGCGCATGACACCGAACACCAGGGACAGCCCAAGCGCCGTCAGCGCCAGCACGGCTGAGGTGACGAGGCCTTCGAGGGCAGCGAGGAGGAGGTGGGGACCAAAGTGCATCGGTTACACGCTGGCAGGCGCTTGCTGGAATGCCAAACTCACAGCGCCTGCGTGGTATAATCTCCCTCGGCCTCGTAAAGCCCGTCCTCGATCTTGGTCTTGTGCACGACCTTGAGCTTGCCGCCCTCGACCTTGGAGATGTTCTGGATGCCAAAGCACTGGTGGATCTTGCCGTTGAAGGTTTTCGGTCCCTGCGGATGCTCCGGGCCCTCGGCGAATTCGGTCAGCGCTTCGGTCGCCTCGACCAGCTTGGCGCGGTCTTCCGAGCCCTTGTAGCCGGCGTCTTCCATCGCCTTCTTGACGACGTAGAGCGTCTCCCAGCAGCCGAACATGTGGGCTGCGGTGGAGACATCCTTGGGATCGCCGACGGCAGCGCCATTGTCGTCGATGCCGACAGCGGTGCGGTAGGCCTTCTGCGCTTCGGAATCGTTGGCCTGCGCATAACGCGGCGAGCCTTCCCAGAAATGGCTGCCGTCGAGGAATTCGAGGCCGGGACTGTTGATGTCGGTGGCTTCGAGCGAATCGATGAAGCCGAACAGTTGCGGCCGGTTGGAGCCATAGAACTCGCCGAGCTCCTTGACGAAGGTCAGCACGGCCGGGCCGACCATGACGTGGTAGATCACCTCGGTCTCGGCCGGGATCTGCGGGAAGTATTTGGTGAAGGACGATTCCGTCGGCGGGATGGCGATCTGCGCGATGACCTCGCCGCCTTGCGCCTTCAGTGCCGGCGGCAGGTAGTCGCGATGGTCGTAGCCGAAAGCGAAATCGGGGAAGATCTGCGTCACCTTCTTGCCGGCATTGGCCGCGATCCACGGCGCCATCGACTGGATCTGGCTCTTCACGTCGGTGATGCCGGGCTGGAAGACATAGCGGTTCAGCTTTGTCGAGGCGACGTGATGGCCTTCGCTGACGACGAAATAGGGCATCTTGTTTTCGCCGGCGGCGGGCGCCGAGCCAATGACGACATGCGAGAACAGCGTGCCGAAGACGATGTCGGTCTTGTGCTGGGTGGCGAACTTGCCGACCACCTCGGCGCCACGGCCGGGATCGGTGCCGTCATCCTCGATGATCACCTCGACCTGACGGCCGTTGATGCCGCCGGCGGCGTTGATCGCCTTGACCGCGGCAGCCGTGGTCTTCTCGTACCAGCGGCCATAGGCGGCGCCGATGCCGGTGCGGTGCGACTGGAAGCCGATCTTGATCGGCGCCGAGCTCTGCGCCTGGGAATAGCGGACGAAGCCGGGGGCCAGGCCCAGGCCGGCGCCGGCGGCCAGACCCTTCAGCGCCGTGCGGCGGGTGAGCGTGGATCTGGAGAGATCGAAAAACCCATTCTTGTCAGTCACGGCAGTTCCCCTGTTTTTGAGTTTTGACTGGCTGTAACGAGGCAAAAAATCGCATGTGTACAAACTAAATCACCAAAGCCCCGACGTGGCAAGCGGGCTTTCCCCGAAGGCATGCTGGTCGCCTTTTCTCATCCGACAGTCGGCGTGGCAAGCAACCAGAGGCCGAAGACGGTGTAGGCGATCATCAGCAAGGTGAGCGGGAACTGGCTGAGTGCCGCGCGGGAGGGCTGTGGGTGCAGGCGCCAGGCGAAGCCGTGAGCGACGAGGACGGCGAGCACATGGCCCAGGATGATGGCGCCGGCCTGGATATTCCACAGCCACCACGCAGAGTCCGCCCCCGCAACGATGCCGGCCTCGATCTGCATGTCGGCGGTGCCGAACAGGTTCCAGCCCAGCGCCAACGGATCGGACAGTGCCGCAAGCGCATACTGGCCGTCGACGAGCAGCGCCGTCAGATAATGCGCAACGTGATAGGCAAGCGCAATCGGCACGATCGACCACACCAGCAGGCCTGCGGCCTGGCCGAGCGTGTGATCGCTGCCGGCAAGACGCTGGCCGAGCCGGACGGCAAGCAGGAACACCGCCGCCAGCAGCGCGAATGTCAGGATCAGCCCGCAAGTGCCGCTGCCGATCAGCGCGGTGCGGCCGGGAAATTCGAGCGGGTTGATGCCGAACAGGCCGAGCCAGAAGAAGGTCTTCGACAGGCCGTCGAAGGACACCGACGACAGGGCCAGCAGCAGGAAGGCGATGCCGCTGGCCGGCAGGGGCTGCGCCGTCAGCAGCTTGGCGCCGGGCCAGCACAGGCCAAGCCGGCCGTCTTGGTTGCGTTCGGCCACGGCGAAGCGCGCCACCATCGAGAAGAAAACCGTCAGGAATTCACCGCTGCGGCTCCAGTCGCGATAGCCGAACGCCAGCATGGCGAGGAAAGAGAACAGCCAGTAGAGGCCGGCGGCCAAGGCCAGCCGCCCCGGATCGTCGGGCGCCGGATCGATGAGTTCGAACCAGGCGAAGGCGAAGAACAGGATGACAGCCGGCCAGCAGCCGACCCATCCGGGCAGGCGCCATGCTCCGTGATCCCTGGTCCCGAACAGGCGCGAGGCGAGACGCCATGCTCCATACCAGGGGTTGAGCCATGACCAGAGGTCGCCGAAGACACCCTGCAGCAGCGTGACGCCGGCCCACAACAGTGTCCAGATCACCAGTGGCAGAGGATTGGAAAGTGGGTCGCGGCTGCCGAAAAGGCCGGCGGCTATGAGGATTACAAAGCCGGCAAAGGAGAGCAGGCTGATGACGGTGCGGGCGGCGTTGCTGAGGGCAAACAACGGCAGGCGCCGGCGCCAGAAACGGTCCAGCAAATCCGCAGGCAGCAGCGCCAGGACGAGGAAGCTTACGGCAACGGCGAAGGCGCCGCCGATCAGATAGTAGCCGGTCGGCAGCAGC
>NZ_RZOL01000225.1:0-9926 GCF_004022985.1 Mesorhizobium sp. M7A.F.Ca.ET.027.02.1.1
CCGCAAACGGCTGTTCGTCGAGGCCGGCCACCTGATCGTCGATCTCGCCCAGCGCTATTACGAGCAGGACGACGAAACCGCGCTGCCACGCAACATCGCCTCCAAAGGTGCGTTCGAGAACGCCATGACGCTCGACATCGCCATGGGCGGCTCGACGAACACCGTGCTGCACATTCTCGCCGCCGCGCATGAGGGCGAAATCGATTTCGATCAGGACGACATCGACGCGCTGTCGCGCAAGGTGCCGGTGCTGTGCAAGGTTGCTCCGGCCAAGTCCGACGTGCACATGGAAGACGTGCACCGCGCCGGCGGCATCATGGCCATCCTCGGCCAGCTCGACAATGCCGGCCTGCTCAACCGCGACCTGCCGACGGTGCACACGCGAACGCTGGGCGAAGCGCTCGACCATTGGGATATTTCCCGCACGACCAGCCAGAGCGTGCGTGATTTCTTCCTCGCCGCCCCTGGCGGCGTGCCGACACAGGTCGCTTTCAGCCAGGACCGCCGCTGGGACGAACTCGATCTCGACCGCGAGAAAGGCGTCATCCGCTCGACCGAACATCCCTTTTCCAAAGATGGCGGCCTCGCCGTGCTGAAAGGCAATCTGGCTCTCGACGGCTGCATCGTGAAGACCGCCGGCGTCGATGAATCGATCCTGAAGTTCACCGGACCGGCCCGCGTCTTCGAAAGCCAGGATTCCAGCGTCAAGGCGATCCTGTCCAACGAGATCAAGGCCGGCGATGTGGTCGTCATCCGCTATGAAGGGCCGCGCGGCGGCCCAGGCATGCAGGAAATGCTTTATCCAACCAGCTATCTGAAGTCGAAAGGGCTCGGCAAGGCCTGCGCCCTGGTCACCGACGGCCGCTTCTCGGGAGGCACGTCGGGCCTGTCGATCGGCCATGCGTCGCCGGAAGCCGCCGAAGGCGGGCTGATCGGGCTGGTGCAGGAGGGCGATACGATCGAGATCGACATCCCGAACCGCAGCATCCGCCTGGCTGTCGATGAGGCGGAACTCGCTGCCCGCCGGGCGGCGATGGAGGCCAAGGGCGCCCTGGCCTGGAAGCCCGAGGAAAAGCGCAAGCGCAAGGTGACGACCGCCTTGCGAGCCTATGCCGCCATGGCGACCAGCGCGGCCAAGGGCGCGGTGAGGTTTGTGCCGGAATAAGGTTTGCGCCCAGGCCCCTCATCCGGCCGCTACGCGGCCACCTTCTCCCCGCTGGGGACAAGAGGCTGGCGCCGGCGCTGACGATCTCTTCTCCCCTCGGGGGGAAGGTGGCCCGAAGGGCCGGATGAGGGGGCTGGCTCCAACATCCGGAACACCATCACGGCATCAACTGATACTCATAAAGCTTCTGGTAGAGCCCACCCTGCTTGAGCAAGGTCTTGTGCGGGCCGCTTTCCACCACCTTGCCGGCTTCGAGCACCACGATCGTGTCTGCCTGGTGCACCGTCGACAGACGGTGCGCGATGACGATCGTCGTGCGGCCTTCCGTCAATTGCTGCAGCGCGTCGCGGAACAGCGCTTCCGATTCGGCATCAAGCGCGCTGGTCGCTTCGTCCAGCAGCAGGATCTCGGCATTGCGCAGCATGGCGCGTGCGATCGAGATCCGTTGGCGTTGGCCGCCCGATAGCAGGCCGCCATTCTCGCCGACATCCGTCTCGTAGCCTTTCGCCTGCGCGCTGATGAAGTCATGGGCGTTGGCCGCCTTGGCGGCGGCGATAACCTCTTCGTCGGTCGCACCCTCGCGCCCAAGCCGGATGTTGTGCATGATGGTGCCGGCAAACAGGAATGTATCCTGGCTGACATAGGCGATCTTTTCCCGCAGCGATGCGAGCGTCGCATGGGAAATATCCTGACCATCGAACAGCACCTTGCCGCTCTTCGGGTCGTACATGCGCATGATCAGGTTTAGAATCGTCGACTTGCCGCCGCCGGAAGGCCCGACCAGCGCCGTCATCTTGCCGGGCGCAAGCGTCAGATCGAACCTGTCCAGCACCGGCGGCCCGTTTTGATAAGCGAAGTCGACGGCGTCGAACCGGATCTCGCCCGGTCCGGCCAGAAGCGGCTTCGCGTCGGGCTTCTCGACCAGAGTCAGCGGCTGGTCGGCGAGCTCGAACATCATGCGCACGCCGACAATACCGCTTTCCAGCGATATGCGCACGCGGGCAAGGCGCTTTGCCGGCTCATAGGCAAACAGGAGCGCCCCGATGAAGGCCATGATGTTTCCCGGCATCTGGCCGCCCTGCAAGACCAGGAAGCCGCTGACGAAGATGGCCCCGGCAATTGCCAGCCCGGCCAGCGTCTCCATCACCGGGCTTGTCGCAGCCTCCAGCGTCGCGATGTTGTTGGCCCGGTTCTCGACGTCCGACACGGCCTTGTACATGCGGTTGCGCATTGCGCCTTCGAGGTTGAAGGATTTGACGACGCGGACGCCGATTGCCGTTTCCTGCATCACCTGCACGATCTGGCCGACCGAGCGAAACTCCATCGCGGCGAACTTGCGAACACGTTTGAGGATGCGGTTGACCCCGTAGATAGCCAAGGGGCCGACGACGAAGCAGATTATAGACAGGGCTGGCTGCTGCCAGACCATGACCCCTACCAGGACAACCAGCGACAACAGGTCGCGCACATAGGACGTGACAACGAGGTCGAGCACGTTGCGCGCCGCCTGCGCATTGTTGGTCATGCGTGTGATCAGGTCGGACGACGAGGTCGAATGGTAGAATTCGATGCCTTGCGCCAGGATGCGGTCGTAGATCTTGCGCTGGCGGTCGGCGATGATGGCGTTGCCGACCCGGCTCATGAAATAGGCCTGGATGAAGTTGGCGAGACCCTTGAGAATGAAGATCGTGGCGACCCCCGCCGCAATCAGGTTGACGCGGTCAATCCGCTTGAAGACCACGAATTCGTCGGTGATCTCTTTGAGAATCCAGGCGCTGGCGCCGGTCGTGGCGGCCACCACAAGCATCGACAAAATCGCGGCGCCGTAGCCAAACCTGTGCTGATAAAAGGATTCCCGGATCAACCTCGCAACGAGGCGCTGGTTTTCCGTCGAGCGGAAGAAACGAAACAAACGGCGGATCCTTGAAACCGGGACAACGAAGGCGGCTTATAGAGGGAGTTGCGGCCGGATGGAACCATCCGCGCCCGCCGCGGACAAACCGCTGTTGCAAGCGGCATCGACGGGATGCGATTTTCAGCCTCGGCACTATCAGATGATTCTTTTGACGGGATGACGACAGATGACTTTCGACCTTATCGTTCGCGGCGGCACGCTGCCTGATGGCAGGGTTGCCGATATAGGCATCAGCGGTGAGACGATCGCGGCGATCGAGCCCGTTATGCAGGGTTCCGCGCGAACCGAGGTCGACGCCCGTGGCAATCTGGTCTCGCCGCCCTTCGTCGATCCGCATTTCCACATGGACGCGACGCTCTCATACGGCATTCCGCGCATCAACGCGTCGGGTACGCTGCTCGAAGGCATTTCGCTATGGGGCGAGTTGAAGCCGCTTTTGACGCATGAGGCGGTGCGTGATCGCGCATTGACCTATTGCGACTGGGCGGTGTCGATGGGCCTGCTCGCAATCCGTACCCATGTCGATGTCTGCGATGACAGGCTGCTGGCGGTCGAGGCGCTGCTCGAGGTCAAGAAGACGGTCGCCCCCTATATCGACCTGCAATTGGTCGCCTTCCCGCAGGACGGGTTCTATCGCTCGCCAACGGCTCGGGAGAACACCATCCGCGCCTTGGACATGGGCGTCGACATCGTCGGCGGCATCCCGCATTTTGAGCGCACCATGGCCGACGGCACGCGCTCGGTAACGGAGCTGTGCGAGATCGCGGCCAGGCGCGGCCTGATGGTCGACCTGCATTGCGACGAGACCGATGATCCGCTGTCGCGTCACATCGAACAGCTTGCGTATGAGACGCAGCGCCTTGGTCTGCAAGGCAAGGTCGCCGGTTCGCACCTCACCTCGATGCATTCGATGGACAATTACTATGTCTCGAAGCTGCTGCCGCTGATCGCCGATGCCGGCGTCTCGGTCATTCCCAATCCGCTGATCAACATCATGCTGCAGGGCCGCCACGACACCTTCCCGAAGCGCCGGGGCCTGACTCGGGTCAAGGAAATGCTGGCGCTCGGCATTCGCGTCGGCTGGGGCCAGGATTGCGTGCTCGATCCCTGGTATTCGCTGGGCACCGCCGACATGCTCGATGTCGCCTTCATGGGCCTGCACGTCGCTCAGATGTCGAGCCCGGCCGAGATGGCGCGCTGCTTCGATATGGTCACCAACGTCAATGCCGCGATCATGGGCCTCGATCATCTCGGCCTGGCGGTCGGCAAGCGCGCCAGCCTTGTCGTCCTCGATGCCGGCAATCCGGTCGAAGCCCTGCGCTTGCGCGCCGAGCGCCTGTGCGTCATCGCCAGGGGCAAGGTGGTGGCGGAGCGGACGAAGCAGGAAACCAGGCTGTCCATCGACGGAAGGCCGGTACTTGTGAACCGACGGCACCATTCGCATCAGGCCCAATAGGACGCCGCATCTGCATCAAAGCTCAAAGCTTCGCCCGTCGTGAAATAAGTCTACATTAAGCCTCCACTTTATTCCGAGGAGGATTCCATGTGGCGCAAGACTGTGATGGCGGTGGCGCTGACGGCGCTTTGCGCCGGGTGCACGACGGATAACGGCAGAGGATCGCCGCACCGCTGACGAAGCGAAATGCCGGTCCTACGGCTTCGTCAAGAAGAATGACGCCTTTGCCGAGTGTCTGCAGCGCATCGATCTGGAGCGGCGTGCGGAGCTCAGACGCACCCCGGCTTTCGACCCCTGGGACAGGCCGGTGATCTATCGGCCCATTATTCTCAGGCCGCAGCCAAAAGGGAACTGAATCGCGCAGACCCAGCCGATTCCCGAGGCTGGCCTTGCCGATTTCCGGTTTTCTCCTCGTCAAAGCCGCCGCTTCCGTCTACGACGCGGCTTACTAGGGAGGAATCGGGATCGGCATGACGCAGCCCGTGGCGCAGAATTCGACGATCAGGAATGTGCTTCTGGCCGGCATTCTGCTGATGCTGGCCGGCGACTTCCTGTTTGCGCTGAACGACGCCATGGGCAAGTGGCTGGTCGCCAGCTTCTCCGTCGGCCAGGTGGTGCTGATCCGCTCTATCGGCGCCTTCTTCGTGCTCGGCCCGATGATCGCCAATCAGGGCCCGGCCAAGCTGTTTCGCATGGAACGTCTGGAGCTGCAGCTGCTGCGGGTGGTGATGACCACGCTCGACACCGCGCTCTTCTATGCCGCCGTGGTCTATCTGCCGCTTGCCGATGTGATGAGTTTCTACATGGCCGGGCCGATCTACGTTGCGGCACTCTCGCACCTCTTGCTTGGCGAAAAGGTCGGCTGGCGCCGCTGGATGGCGATCCTGCTCGGCTTCTGCGGCGTTTTGATCATGCTGAAACCGTCGTCGGCGGCGTTCTCGCTGTCATCGGGTTTTGCGCTGGTAGGCAGCATCTCCTTCGCCTTCGCCATCATCCTCAACCGCCGCCTGCGTGGCACCAGCGACACCAATCTGGTGACATGGCAGACCATCGGCACGCTGCTGGTCGGCGGTGTGCTGACCATCGGCGCCTGGCAGACGCCGTCGGCACTCGATCTCGGCGCCATGCTGCTGCTCGGTATCGTCTCCTGCGGCGCCCACCTGATGATCACCAGGGCGCTCAAGCTGGCGCCGGCTTCGACATTGGCGCCGCTGCACTACACACTGTTGCTGTGGGCGGTGGTGTTCGGCCTGGTGTTCTTCGGCGACGTTCCCGGTCCGCGCATCCTGATCGGCTCGGCCATCGTTGTTCTCGCCGGCCTGTTCATCTTCCATCGCCAGAAAGTGGTCGAAACCACTGTGCCGCCCGAAAACGTGCCGAAGGGCGTGAGTTAGTCCAGGCTCAGCCCCGGTGTATTGCTGCCAGATGCCGCGAAAACTCCGGCGTCTCCATCAGCGCCTTGCAGCGAGCGAAACGGCCATCGGCATAAGCGCGAAAATCATCGACCGGGTTGTTGTTGGCGAGCTGGATCAGCCCCCACAAGGTCCACAACAGGTCGCACATTGCCTTGTAGATGACGATGCGGCCGCGCTCCGCCGGCCTCGCCTCGCCGCCGAAATAAGCGCGTATCATCTCTTCGTCCTGGGCGGCTTCGAACTTGCCCTCCACGCTGAGGTCGCCAAGGTCCCAGAGCGGATCGTTCATGCCCGAATATTCCCAGTCGACGATCCACATCCGCTCGCCAGTATCGAGAAAGTTCTCGCACAGCGGATCGCAGTGGCAGGCGACGATCGGCAGCGGATGGGCGGCCAGCGCCGAGCGGACGCTCTCAGCGTCTCGCACCACGTCATGATAACCGGCGGGCGGGGCGACCTCCTTGGTGGACAGCACCTTGAGGTAATCGTCGATCATCGCGAACAATTCGAAGCGGAAGGGAAACACCGCGCCTGAATCGTGCAGCTTGCGAAAGGCTTCGCCGGCGCGTGCCGGACTGCCCGGACGTGTCCGGAATTTCTCCGGCGACATCGTTTCGGCGCCGGCGATGTAGCGTGTCACCATCACCCCGGTACCGGGGTCGACATGCAGCACCTCGGGACTGACCCCCGCTTTTGCAGCTTCGCGCGCGGCCACCGCTTCGTTGGCCCGGTTGATGTATTCCTCGGTGCCCTTGCCGGGAATGCGCAGGCAGAAGTCGCCGGCCTTGAAGACGAGATTGGTGAGGCCGCCCAGCCGTTCCAGCGGCCCGCTGTAGCCGGCCAGCATGGGAATGGCGTCCAGTGCCGCACGCGCCTCGTCTGTCACCATGCCTGCGCCCCCACGCTGTTATTTGTCGCAGCGACGGTTCCACAATTTTCGCGCTTTGGCTATCATCACTGCGAGATCAAAAATTGGCGGACTGGATAAAAGTGGCGGACAGCAAACATCAGGGCGCGCTCGGCGCGGCCTACGCGGCAAAGCGGCCCGAAGAGGTGGCCGCACTCTATGACCGCTGGTCGGAAACCTATGACGCCGACATGTCGGCCGCCGGCTATCGCCATCCGACGATCTGCCTTGCGTTGCTGGCCCGCCATCTGCCGCGCGGTTCAGCACCGCTGCTCGATGCCGGGGCCGGCACCGGGCTCATCGGCGAATGGCTTGATATTGCTGGTTATCCCCTGGTCGAGGCACTCGATATTTCACAAGGCATGCTGGATCAGGCGGCCCGCAAGGGCGTCTATTCCGCGCTCCACTGCCTTGCGCTCGGCGGTCATCTTCCCTTTGCCGATGATGCCTATGCCGGTATCATCTCGGCCGGCGTCTTCACCTCGGGCCATGTCGGCGTCGAGGGGCTGGACGAGCTAATCCGCATCTGCCGTCCGGGCGGCGTGATCGTGCTGACGGTCAAGAACACGCTGTGGGATGCCGGCTTTGCCACGCGTGTCGGCGAGATCGAGGCGCAAGGCCTCGTCACCCGCGTCGAGGAAACGCGTCCTTACGTCTCGATGCCCGGCGAGGCCGACACGGTACCAAGCCGCGGCCTCGCTTTGCGCGTTATTTGACCTACGCTTTGACCCTGGCGCCTGCCGGATCATACATTGGCTCGAGGTGGATATTGGCCTGCGTCCTCTCCATCGCAACCACCAGTTCATAGTCGCCGGAAGCGAGAAAATCATCGCTCACCCCGTCGGCGTTGCGCACATAGCCGTAGCCGATGTTCCTGCCCAGCGTGTAGCCATAACCGCCGCTGCTGAGATAACCGACCGGCTCGCCATTGCGCAGGATGGTTTCGCGGCCGAGCAGCACGATCTCGGGGTCTTCGACCGTGAAGCCGGCAAAGCGTTTCTTCAGTGCCGCGCCGCTGGTCTTTTCCAGCGCGCGCCGTCCAACGAAATCGGTGTTCTTGCGCAGCTTGACCGCCCAACCGAGCCCGGCTTCCTGTGGCGTGTCGTTGGGGGTGATGTCGGATCCCCAGGCGCGATAGCCTTTTTCCAGCCTTAGCGATTCCAGCGCCCGATAGCCGACCGGTCGGATGTCATGCTTCTCGCCTGCCGCCATCAGTGCGTCGAAGACTTCGCCGGTGGCCGCGATCGGCACATGCAGTTCCCAGCCGAGTTCGCCGACATAGGTGACGCGTAGTGCCCGAACCGTGCGGCCGGCGATGGTAATCTCGCGCACATGGCCGAACGGGAAGCCGGCACTCGACACGTCGGCTCCGGTCGCCGCCGAGAGCACGTCGCGCGCCCGAGGACCCATCAGCGACAGCGTGCCGAAATCCTCGGTGACGTCGACAAGCCTGGCATCGAGCCCTTCGCCGATATGATCGCTGATCCATGAGGAATCATGCGTGCGGAAACCGGTGCCGGTGACGATATAGAATTTCTCCTCGGCCAGCCTCGCCACAGTGAGATCAGCTTCGATACCGCCGCGCGTGTTGAGAAGCTGCGTATAGGTCAGCCGGCCGACCGGCTTGCTGACGTCGTTGGCACAGATCCAGTCCAGCGCCTTCAGCGCATCAGGCCCGCTCAGCTCGTATTTGGCGAAAGACGATTGATCGAAAATGCCGACCTTTTCACGCACATGCCGGTGTTCGTCGCCGACCGCCGCGAACCAGTTCTGCCGGCCCATCGAATAGATGTCCTGCGGCTCGACGCCTTCGGGCGCGAACCAGTTCGGCCGCTCCCAGCCGAGCTTCGAGCCGAACACGGCGCGCTGCTGTTTCAGCCGCTCGTACAGCGGCGAGACGATGCGCGGCCTCCCGCTGGCGTACTCTTCATGCGGAAAGCCGATCGTATAGTGTTTGCTATAGGCCTCCAGCGTGCGGTCGCAGACCCACTGACGGTCGCGGTGCAGGTTGGAAAAGCGCCTGATGTCGACCACCCACAGGTCGAGCGGTGCTTCGCCATCGACCACCCACTGCGCCAGCACCCAGCCAGCGCCGCCGCCCGAGGCGATGCCGAAGGCGTTGAAGCCGGCGCCGACGAACATGTTGGCGCATTCGGGCGCTGTGCCGAGAATGAAATTGCCGTCCGGCGTAAAACTCTCCGGCCCGTTGATCATCTGCTTGACGCCGACGGTTTCCAGCGCCGGCACACGCGCGATCGCTTGGCTCATGTGCTGCTCGAAATGGTCGTAGTCGTCGTCGAACAGCCTGAATTCCCAATCATTGGGAACGTCGTCGCCGGGGAGACCAGTCGCCCAGGCCTGCGGGTTAGGCTCATAGCCGCCCATCACCAGCCCGCCGACTTCCTCCTTGAAATAGGTGCGTCGGTCAGGGTCGCGGATGGTCGGCGCGTCGGTCGCCAGACCGTCGATCTTCTCGGTGATGATGTACTGGTGCTTCACCGGCTGAAGCGGCACGTTGATGCCGGCCATGGCCCCCACTTGCCGCGCCCATTGGCCCGCACAGTTGACCACCTTGTCGCAGGCGATGTCGCCCTTGCTGGTCTTCACCGCCGTGATGCGGCCGTCCTTCATCTCGAAGCCGGTGACGCGAACATCCTCGAGCAGTTTGGCGCCATGCATGCGCGCGCCCTTGGCCAGCGACTGCGTGATGTCGGAGGGGCTCGCCTGGCCGTCGGTCGGCAGCCAGGAGGCGCCGACGAGATCGCCGGTCTCCAGCAGCGGCCACATCCTTTTCACCTCGTCCGGCGACAGCAATTGCATGTCCATGCCGAAGCTTTTTGCTGTCGTCGCCAGCCTTTTGTACTCGGTCCAGCGGTCGGCGTTGGTGGCGAGCCTGAGGCAACCGGTCATCTTCCAGCCGGTGGCGAGACCGGTCTCGGCCTCCAGTCCCTTGTAGAGGTCGACGGAGTATTTCAGCACGCGGGTGATAGACGCCGACGAGCGCAATTGCCCGACAAGGCCGGCGGCATGCCAGGTCGAACCCGAGGTCAGCTTGCCCTGCTCCAGCA
>NZ_RZOL01000226.1:0-9911 GCF_004022985.1 Mesorhizobium sp. M7A.F.Ca.ET.027.02.1.1
GTGCAAAGAACTCGACCGCATTCGCCTCATAGAGATCGGCGGCACGATTGAGGATGGCAGCGCGCTCGGCAACGGGACGTTTTGCCCAGGCCGGCTGCGCTTCCACCGCAAAGCGCACGGCGGTCGCGACTTGCTTTGCGGCGGCTTCGCTGACCGTGCCGACCACTTCGGAAGGCTTTGCCGGGTTGACGATCGGACGCAGCTTGCCGTAGCCGGCGGCCCGCGTGATCGGCTTGGCATGCCAGCGATCCGGCCCGGCGAAGGCCGCCCTGGCCTTGTCGATCGCCGCCAGCGTCACCGTGTCGGTGATGTCGAATCCTTTCGAATTGCGACGCCCGGCTCCAAAGATCTGGGAAGGCCGGGCAATCGCCGGATTGGCGGCCGGACCCTGGCTCTCGACCGTTTCGAGCGGATCGCGCGCAATGTCCTCCGGCTCGACGTCCTCGTCGGTCAGTTGGTGTACGAAGGAGGAATTGGCGCCGTTCTCCAGCAGCCGGCGGACCAGATAGGCCAGCAGATCGGAATGCGCACCGACCGGTGCATAGATGCGGCAGCGCGTGCCTTCGTACCGGCGCACCGTCTCGTGCAGCGCCTCGCCCATGCCGTGCAGGCGCTGGAACTCGAAGGAATCGCGATTGTCCGCCATCGCCAAGATGGCGGCGACGGTGTGGGCATTGTGGGTGGCGAATTGCGGATAGATGCGGTCGGTCATCGATAGCAGCTTTTTCGCGCAAGCCATGTAGGAAACGTCGGTGTTGGTCTTGCGGGTGAAGACGGGATAGCCTGACAGTCCGAGCGTCTGCGCGCGCTTGATCTCGGTGTCCCAATAGGCACCCTTGACCAGCCGCACCATGATGTTGCGGTCGTATTTCCTGGCCAGCGCATAGAGCCAATCGATGGCGAAGGCCGCGCGCGGCCCATACGCTTGCACCACCACACCAAAGCCATTCCAGCCGGCGAGTTCCGGCTCGGCCAGCACCCGCTCGATGACGTCGAGCGACAGATCGAGGCGATCGGCCTCCTCGGCATCGATGTTGAGGCCCATGCGCGAATGGCGCGCGGCCAGCGCCAGCGACAAGAGCCGGTCTGCCATGACAGGCAGCATCTCGTCCTTCTGCCCCACCTCGTAGCGCGGATGCAGCGCCGAAAGCTTGACCGAGATGCCGTGGTTCTGCCTGATGTCAGGACCGTTGGAGCCGGAATCGAGCGACGAAATCGCGTCGGCATAGGCCTTGTGATAGCGCAAGGCGTCGGCCTCGGTGCGGGCTGCCTCGCCCAGCATGTCGAAGGAGTAGAGGTAGCCCTTCTGCGTCATCGGCCGGCCGCGCTTGACGGCTTCCGTGATGGTGCGGCCGAGCACGAACTGCTCGCCCATTTCACGCATGGCGGCGGCCACCGCCTTGCGGATGACCGGCTCGCCCAGCCGCCGCACCATAGAACGCAGCGTGCCCTCGATGCCGCCCTCGCCCTCATCGAGGACGCGGCCGGTCAGCATCAGCGCCCAGGTCGAGGCATTGACGAAGATGGAGCTTGAACCGCCCGAATGCGCCGACCAGTCGTGCGGCGCGATCTTGTCGGCGATGAGGTCGTCCATCGTTTCGGTGTCGGGCACGCGCAACAGTGCCTCGGCCAGGCACATCAGCGCCACGCCTTCCTTGGTGGAGAGACCATAGGCCGAGAGGAAGACTTCCATCAGCCGAGGATCCGACGAGCCGCGCACCGCCCGCACCAGATCGGCGGCCCGTGCCGAGATCGCCTTGCGGTCTTTCCCGGAGAGCGCCGTAGCGTCGGCAAGCCGCTTCACGGCCTCGTCTTCGTCGGGCAGGTAGTTGGCGCGAATCTGCTGGCGGATGGCATCGAGCGCTGGCATGGCGGTCCCATGGATCGAGCAAAGGAGATCGGGCCGGCGGTCACCGGACCGAATGGCGCAAGCTAGCACAGGTACGAATTTTCAGTCGGTCCGAAGAAATCGACATTGCAGGTCATTCGATCTATCATAACGGCTCAAAACTGACATATGGACTACATTTTCGATGATAGAAGACCAATTGGACCGCATCGACAGGAATATCCTGTCGGCGCTGGCAAGCGATGGCCGGCTTTCCATGTCGGAACTGGCGACAAAGGTCGGCCTGTCAAAGACGCCGGTGCAGGCGCGGGTGAAGCGGCTGGAAAAGGACGGCTATATCAGAGGCTACCAGGCGATCATCGACCGCGAGCGCATTGGCGAAGGCCATGTCGCTTTCGTCCAGGTGAAATTGTCCGACACCCGATCCGCCGCGCTCGATGCCTTCAACCGATCCGTACAGGCCGTGCCGGAGATCGAGCAGTGCCACATGATGGCGTCGAGCTTCGACTATCTGCTGAAAGTCCGCACCAGGGATATCGCCGCCTATCGCCGCGTCCTCGGCGAACGCATCTCAGCCCTGCCCCACGTCGCCCAGACTTCGACCTTCGTGGCCATGGAGACGGTCAAGGATCGGTAGAGCGTAGGGATGGCTGAAGCCTCCCCAACTTCGTCATCCTAGGGCGAAGCAGGAGCGAAGCTCCGTCTCGGAGACCCTGGGATCCATGCCGCGACCTCGGCCGAAGAATGCAGCGGAGCAGAATTCCGCACCGCAGCAGCGCTTCCGAGTCCCGGCATGGATCCTGGGGTCTGCGCCGCGTCGCTTCGCTCCTTGCTACGCCCCAGGATGACGAAGCGATGGATGTTTGCGCCAATCGCCGAAGCATGCGGTCCGTGCTTAAGGAATTAGGCGCTCAGCGGTCGCCCCACGACTTTGGCTTCCTGTTTCTCGCACCGAGCCTTGATCGAAGCCTCTGCGATTGCGAATTCCTCTTCCAATGCTCATATTGGGCAGCGAATTTTGAATCCTTGAACCATTCCTTGGCGGCTTCCTCGACGGGAATCATACTCCGGCTCATAGAACCTCCTTTGCTCGCTTCAGCACCAACTCGCCTCGCTTCGCTCAACTATTCCTATCGCCGGCAACCTCACTCCGCCAGCGTCGTCAAAAACGCCACCAGCGCCGCACGCTCTCGATCTGAAAGCTCCAGCGGGTGAACTTCTGACACCCCCTCAACGCTAGGCGCGGCCTTCGCATAGTGCGCCACCACCTCGTCGAGCGACGAAAACTGCCCGGCATGCATATAGGGCGGCCGCGTTGCCGCTCCGCGCAGCGATGGCGTCTTGTAGGCACGAACGAGTTCGGGCGCATCCTTGACCATGAAGCGCAACTCGCCGCAGGCGCTGGCGTCGCCATCGCGATAAGCGCCGAAGCAGTTGAACGGGTCCGCCTCGACTTGGTGCACGGCATCGATACGGCCGCGATCCGGCGGCAGGCCCGCAACGGAAGGCACGCCGGTGTTGTGGAAGCTGTTGTCGGTGAAGCGCGGGCCGTTGTGACAGGTCACGCAATTGGCCTTGCCGATGAACAGTTTAAGCCCAAGGATTTCTTGTTTGGAAAAGACAGCATCGCCCTTCGGCTCGGCACCGGTGGCGAGGTCCAGCGCAAAGCGGTCGAAGCGCGTTGGCGCCGGCGCGATCGAGCGTTCGAAGGCGGCAATCGCCTTGCCTAGATTGGCAAAGACGCCGTTGATAGCGTCACGCTGCGGGCCGCTCATGGCATTCCAGGCCGCCCTCTCGACATCGTTTCCAAGCGGGCTGGCATCCAACGGCAAGTCGGAAAAATCAGGCAGCGGCCCGAAGATGCGCTCATAGCGTTCGCCGAAGCGCGCCTTGATGTAATGCGCGTAGGCGGTGCGGTTTCCCGCCTGCTCCAGCGGGTTTTCGAGCGGCGTCAGCGCTTGCGCCCACAGGCTGTCGCGGCGGCCATCCCAGAAGAACCAGGGATCGCGCGCGACGCCGGCCAGTGGCATGGTGCGCCGGTTGGTGCGGCCCACCCCGACCGCCTGCGGCAGGTCGTCCTGGAACTGACGGTCGATCTTGTGGCATGTCGAACAGGATACCGACCCGTCACCGCTCATGCCCTGATCGAAGAACAGCGTCGAGCCGAGTGCGGCAGCCGCCGGCACGTCGGCAAAACGATTGGTGGTGTCGGGCTTGAGCGCCGGCAGGGACGACAGCGCCAGCGAGGCGATGGTCGTCTTCTCGGCGTCGGAAAAATCCGGCTTCGTGCAACCGGCAAGGACAACGGCCATCATCAGCGCCAGAAAACGCGAACGCCGCCTCATGTCCTGCTCACAGCACCACGTTGAAGAGCACCGTGTCGGAGCCGGCGGTGGCCGAGATGGCGAAATGCAACTGCCACCAGCCGCTCATGGTGAATTTCACTCCTTCGATTCGATAACGCCCGTCGCCGAGATAGTCGGTCGCCTGCGGGCTGGTCGGCAGGCCGTGACTGTGCAGTGGCATGCCGCCCGAAATCGCGATCGCGGCACCTTCCACCGGAACACCTGCCTTTGTCTTCAAGGTCAGCAGCCAGGATTGCAGTTCGCCCTGCCGTACGACACCCCGCTCCGGCGCGAAGCTGGCCACGAACAGCGCGGTGGCGGTGTTCTTCGTCCGCGAGACATCCGGGCCGGCAGGCAGCGACGACCGCGGCGCCGTCAGGAAGACGACCGCGAGAATGCCGACCAGCAAGGCAGCCAGACCAAGACCCGCCAGAAGATAACGCCATATCGATGCCAAACCGGTTCCTCTTCCGCAGACAACGCTCTGCCGGACGGATCGCATCCCGCCAGCCTGTGGGAAAACGCTGTGACGGAAAAAACCCTGCTTGCCAAGCATGGCGCTGCCGGTGGCAAAAAGCTACAGCACCGGGATCACTGGAGGATTGTAGATGGCGGGAAACGGCGTCGCCTCGATCGGCGAATGCATGCTCGAACTGTCGGGCCAGACGGGACCGAACTGGCGCATGGGCTTTGCCGGCGACACGTTCAACACGCTGTGGGCGCTGCACGCGCTGAGCACCGAGCGGCCGGCAACCTATGTCTCGGCCTTCGGCGACGATCCGTTCTCGCAAGGGCAGATCGATTTCTTCGCTGAAAACGGCATTGGCATCGGCTCCAGCCCGCTCATAGCGGGCGCGCGGCCCGGCCTCTATGCCATCACGCTGACGGGAGCCGAACGCTCCTTCACCTATTGGCGTGGCGACGCCGCCGCGCGGCAGCTTGCCTCGGACCCGGCCGCATTATCGAAAAACCTGGAAAATCAGGAACTTGTCTATTTTTCCGGAATCACTTTGGCAATTCTGGACAAAGCCGCGCGCGCTGCGTTGCTGGCCGCCGTCGCCAAGGCGCGTTCGGCTGGTTCCCTTATCGCCTTCGACCCCAACTACCGGCCGCGGCTCTGGCGTGAGCGCGAGGAGGCGCAGGCAGCGATCGTCGAAGCCCTTGCTGTCACTGATATCGCATTACCAACCTTTCCCGACGAGCAGATGCTGTTTGAGGATGCAACGCCGCAAGCGACCGCTAAACGGATCGGGAAATTGGTTGGCGAGGTCGTCGTCAAGAATGGCGAAGCGCCGGCGCTGATCGCCAAAGGAGGAACGCTGCGCGACGTGCCGGCGATCCATGTCGCGGCTCCCGCTGATACGACGGGCGCCGGCGATTCCTTCAACGGCGGCTATCTTGCGGCTCGACTTGCCGGTCACGACCCGCTGGAAGCCGCACGCCGTGCCCATCGTGTCGCCGCCGCCGTGGTGCAGGTACGTGGCGCCCTGGCGCCGTTCGAGACGCTGCGGGCGGCGTTCGAAGGCTAAGGTAGCCGGAATCTGTATTCCGTGACGTGGTGGTAGATCGCGCCCGGCCACAGCGTCGCCTGCGGGAAATAGGGCCGGTTCGGCGCATCCGGCCAAATCTGCGGCTCGAGGCAGAAACCGCAAAAGGCCTTGTAGTTCCGCCCTTCCAGCCCGGTGCGCGGCGTCACATACTGGCCGGTATAGAGCTGGACGCCGGGCTCAGTGGTCCAGACCTCCATCTCGACACAGGAACTGGCGCCTTGCGTCCACGCCGCCTGTTTGAGCGGCCCGCGTGTCGAAGCGAGGCAGAAATTCTGGTCGTAGGGCAGCTGTTCGCCCTCGGTCTCCATGCGCAACGGCCGCGCCTGGCGGAAATCGAACGGCGTGCCGTCAACCGGCTTGACCACCCCGGTCGGGATCATGTCGCCATCGACCGGCAGATAGGCGCCGGCATTCAACATCATCCTGTGGTCGAGAATGTCTCCGGCGCCGCCATCGTCCAGGTTGAAGTAGGAATGCTGGGTGAGATTGCACAGCGTCGGCTCCTCACAGGTGGCTGTCAGCTCGACGCTAAGCGTGCCGGGGATCTTCAACCGGTAGGTGCAGGTGACATCAAGCGCGCCGGGAAAACCCATCGCGCCGTCGGGATCGTGCAGGGTCAGCGTGACGAAATCCCTGCCATGCAAGGAAACCGTCCACGGCCGGTGGGAGTAACCTTGCGAGCCGCCATGCAGCGTATGCTTGTCGAGGAAGTTTTGCTCGGTCTGGTAGCGGCTGCCGCCAATGGTGAAGCGGCCGTCACGGATGCGGTTGGCGTAGCGGCCAACGACAGCACCGAAGAAGGCCGTATCCGTCTCGTAGCCTTCCAGGCTGTCATAGCCGAGCACCAGCGGAGCATCGTGCCCGGTCAGGCGCAGATCCTGGATGATCGCGCCCAGACCGATGATGTTGGCTGTGATGCCGCCGCCCCTGATCGTGAAGCGACGCACCTGCTCGCCAGCCTGCGTCGTGCCGAAAACCTCGCCGTCCTTCATCGCCATGCCCGTAAATGCCAGTTGATCCAGAAGACTTCGGCTGGTTTTCCCACGAGAGATGGGCAGGCTATCGGCCTGCTCATCTCAGGGATAGCCTATCAGAGGCCGAGGCCGCCGATGCAGACATATTTGGTGTCGAGGTAATCCTCGATGCCCTGATGTCCGCCTTCCTTGCCGAGGCCGGATTCCTTGACGCCGCCGAACGGCGCTTCCGGCGTGGTGATGAGGCCTTCATTGACGCCGACCATGCCGTATTTCAGCCCTTCCATCACACGGAAGGCGCGGCCGAGATCGCCCGTGTAGAAGTAGCAGGCGAGGCCGAATTCGGTGTCGTTGGCGAGGGCGACGGCCTCCTCCTCGGTCTCGAACTTGAACACCGGTGCGACCGGGCCAAAGATCTCTTCCTTCATGAAGCGCATCTTGGGTGTCGCGTTGGCGATGACCGTCGGCTGGAAGAACGAACCGCCGAGCGCATGGCGCTTGCCGCCGGCGACGATCTTGCCGCCCTTGGATGTGGCGTCGGCGATCAGTTCCTCGACCTTCTCGACCGCCTTCTCGTCGATCAGCGGCCCCTGCTGCACGCCGTCCTCGAGGCCGGAGCCGACCTTCAGCCCGTTGCTGGCGGCAGCGAGCTTCTCGACGAACTTGTCATAGACACCAGCCTGGACAAGGAAGCGGTTGGTGCAGACGCAGGTCTGGCCGGAATTGCGGTACTTGGCGGTGATCGCACCGGCGACCGCACGCTCGAGGTCGGCGTCGTCGAAAACGATGAACGGCGCGTTGCCGCCGAGCTCCATCGATACCTTCTTGACGGTGACCGACGACTTCTGGATGAGAAGCTTGCCGACCTCGGTCGATCCGGTGAATGTGATCTTCGACACCAGCGGATTGGCGCAAATCTCGTCGCCGATCTCGCTGGCCGAACCGGTCAGGATGTTGACGACGCCCTTGGGGAAGCCGACTTCCTCGGCGAGCGCACCCCAGGCGAGGCCCGAATATGGCGTCTGCGACGCCGGCTTGACCACCGCGGTGCAGCCGGCGGCGAGCGCCGGGCCGAGTTTGCGAGCCAGCATCGAGGACGGGAAATTCCATGGCGTGATGGCGGCAATGACGCCGACCGGCTCCTTGGTCACCAGGATGCGGCGGTCCGCCCATGGTGAGGGCACGACATCGCCATAGGTGCGGCGGCCTTCCTCGGCGAACCACAATATGTAGGCCGCGGCGGAGCCAATCTCGCCCTTCGATTCGAACAGCGACTTGCCCTGCTCGATGGTCAGCAGTTCGGCCAGCACGTCCTGATTGTCCATCATCGCGTCATGCAGCTTGCGCAGCAGCTTCGAGCGCTCGAGCGCGGTGGTCTTGCGCCACGACTTGAAGGCGACGGCGGCGGCCTCGATGGCGCGGCGCGTCTCGGCCTTGCCCGACTTCGGCACGGTGCCGATCTTGAGACCGGTGGCCGGATTGTTGACGTCGACTGTCTGGCCGCTGTCGGCCTGCACCCACTCGCCGTTGATGAGATTGGCCTGCCGCATGAAATGGCTGGTTTTCTGAAGCATGGTCTATCCTCCGTTCAGCGCCCTGACGGGCCGGTCTGTGAAATCTTCGGTGAGCGTGCGCCATGGACTGAAGCCGGCACGCCGGAGCCACTGCTCTTTACCGAGGGCAAGGCCCGCAAGCAATCGCAAGATGGCATATAGGGCTTGGGCCACAGCGAGACGAGAGCAGGCGACGTGCTTACCCCGATGCCTTACCCGAAAACGTGCAAGACGACAGTCAGCCAGAAAGCCGTGGTGATGGCTGCACAGGCCGTGGCGATGGTCATCTGGTTCGACGCCAGCGCCTGGCCGGTGTTGAACTGCACCGCGATCAGATAGGAATTGACGCCGGATGGCATCGCGGCCACCATCACCGCCACCTTGGCCGTCAAGGGCGGCAGGCCGAGCAGCCAGACGAAGACCAGGACCAGCGCTGGCATCAGGAACAGCTTCAGCACCGAAAGCACCAACGCCGGCCTGACATTGCCCGAAATGCCGAAGCGGCGCAGGCTGAGCCCCATGGCAAACAGCGCCACCGGACCGGCCGTATCGGCCAGCGCATCGACCAGGCGCATGGCGACATCAGGCAGCGGCGCACCCGTGATGCGCCATGCAAGGCCTGCCAGAATGCCGATGATCAACGGATTCATGAAAAGCCGCCTGAGGAAGCTACGGATAACGCGCAAGGGATGCACGGGTTCGCCGCTGCCGCGGCCGAAGACTTCGAACAACACGATCGAGGCCATCAGCATGATCGGCAGATGCACGGAGACCAGCAGCGACAGCACTTCGAAGCCGCTCGGGCCGAAGATGCCAAGAATGAAGGGAACGCCGAGCAGCACGATATTGGAAAAGGCGGACGAAACCCCGCCGACGACGCCGGCGCGGGCATCCCTGCCGAAGATACGGGTGGTGACCAGATGGCCGGCGGCCCAAGTGATGGCGACCGCGGCGAAATAGGCGCCCCACAGCGACCATGGCGCCACGCCGTGGAAATCGGACTTCACCATTGTCTGGAACAGAAGCAGCGGCATCGCCACGTTGATGGCAAATTCAGATATCCCCTCGCCGCTCGCTGGCTTCAAATAGCCGGTAAACCCGGCGAGATAGCCGAGCGCGACAAGGCTGAAGACGAAAAGGACGGTTTCGGTGAGCGGAGACATTTTTACCGTGACGGGCGGGTTTCCCGTGATAGGCGAGCCACGACCGCGACGCAATCGCGCCTGAATTTGATCATCGTCGGCTGGCAGCGTTATAGAGGGTTTGGATCATCAGGGCGGACACGAACGACAAATGGCTTTTGTCGGACTCTCGAACCTTAGTCGTTTGCGGCGGGCATGGCTGACGGCTATCGTCGCCGCACTGCTTTGCCTTGCCGCGACCGCGCTTGCAGTTGCCGAGACGAAAAGCCTTAAGGGCGTGGCGCTGATCATCGGCCAGTCGAATTACCTGCACATCGCCGCCCTGCCCAACCCCGCCAACGACGCCCGCGACATGGCCAAGATGCTGACCGACCTTGGCTTCGACGCCCGCAGCGTCACCGACCGCGACGCCACCAAGCTGAAGCGCGACCTGGAGCGGTTCACCGAAGATGCCGACGGCGCCGATGTCGCCTTCATCTACTATTCTGGTCATGGCAT
>NZ_RZOL01000227.1:0-9852 GCF_004022985.1 Mesorhizobium sp. M7A.F.Ca.ET.027.02.1.1
GTCCAGCGGCCATGGCGCGCTGCATCGCGAATTCTCGATGAATTACGGGCTGGCCGTGGTGGCCAGCGTCTTCGTGCTCAAGCTGGCGGCGTCGGCGGTGTCGCTGGGGTCGGGTTTTCGCGGCGGATTGTTCTTTGCCTCGCTGTTCCTCGGCGCGCTGCTCGGCAAGGCGTTTGCGGATGTGATGCTTGTTATTTCTCCGGCAACCGGCATCGACCCTGCCGTCGCCGCCGTCGTCGGCATGACGTCGCTCGCCGTCGGTGTCGTCGGCGGTCCGCTGACGATGACCTTCCTGGCGCTGGAATCGACCCGCGACCTGACGCTGACCGGCGTTGTGCTGGCCGCCTCGATCATGTCGGCGATCCTGGTGCGCGAAACCTTCGGCTACTCGTTCTCGACATGGCGCTTCCATCTGCGCGGCGAGACCATCCGCAGCGCCCACGATGTCGGCTGGATGCGCAGCCTCACAGTCGGCTCGATGATGCGCAAGGACATCAAGACCATCTATGCCTCGACGACGCTGGCAGCCTTCCGCAAGCAAGTGCCGCTCGGCTCTGCCCAGCGGGTCATCGCCGTCGACGCGGGCGACCACTATGTCGGCGTGCTGATCGTGGCCGAACTGCACAGCGATCCTTCCGATGGCGAGGTGCCGGTGCGCGATCTTGCCAAATACAAGGACGCGGTGCTGGTGCCGAGCATGAACGTGCAGGCCGCCGCGGAAACATTCCAGCGCGCCGGCGCCGAAGAACTCGCTGTCGTCGAGGATTTCACCGACCACATCGTGCTGGGCCTGTTGACCGAAGGCCATCTGATGCGGCGCTATGCCGAGGAACTCGACAAGGCGCGCCGGGATCTGTCGGGCGAGGGGTGACGGGAGGGCCAAGCGGGGTGCCTGCGGCAGGGGCGCGATTGCGGAGCCCTAATGCTCGATCGGCCCCTTGGCCATCACAAGCGCTGTGCCGGCGGTGGTCGGGCGTTCGATCATGCGCCGCACGCGGGGCGGTTCGTCGCCGCTGTGCAGCGCCCGGATGCGTTCGCCGATGACGGCGTCGGCATGGGTGATGCGTCCATTGTGCCTGATATATTCGATCCAGGTCGGCGTGTGATAATGCTCGATCCATACGGTGGGATTCTCGAGATCGCGCGCCAGCGTCCAGTTGCGGGCGCCGTCACGACGACGGATGCGGCCGCGTTCGGCCATGATGGCGAGGAACTCCGGTTCGTCCTCGTGCCGGATCACATACTCGATCATGATGGCGATGGGACCACTGCGCGGCTTCAGGTCAAGCGCAAGGTGCGGTTCCTTGAAGCGATTGAGCGGGTCGAGGTTGAGCACCTGCTGTTGCGGCAGCGGGAGCAAAAGACCGATGGCGCCGCCGGCCAGCATGGCGACGCTGGCTGCGATCAGCGCGGTTTCGGCGCCGTGCGCATCGGCGACGACACCCCAGATCCAGCTGCCGAGCGCGATGCCGCCGAAAGTCGCGGTCTGGTAGACCGACAGCACCCGGCCGACCACCCAGCGCGGCGTCGCCATCTGCACCGTGACGTTGAAATGCGAAAGCGCGATCACCCAGCAGGCGCCGCCGACAAGCAGGCCGAGCGACGTCTGCCAGGCATGCTGGCTGACGGCGGCATTGAATGCGCAGACAGCGAAGCCGGCAAAAGCACAGCGCACCATCGTCTCGCTGGACAGCAACTGCCGCAGCCTGACGCTGATCAAGGCGCCGCCGACCGCGCCGATGCCGAAGGCGCCGAGCATGATGCCATAGGTCAGCGCATCGCCCTTGACGACATCGCGCGCCACCAGAGGCAGCAACGCAAGCACAGCGCCTGCACTGAAGCCGAACGCAGCACCCCTGACCAGCACCTTGCCGATGTTGGGCGACATGGCGACATAGCGCAGGCCGGCGCCCATGGCAGCCCCCAGCGACTCGCGCGGCAAGGTCGATACCGGCACGTTCGGCTTCCAGCGCGCCAGCACGACGATCAGGCCGATATAGCTCACCGCGTTCGCCGCGAAGGCGGCCGCGGCACCGGCCGCGGCGACGATGATGCCGCCGATTGCCGGACCGACGCTGCGCGTCAGGTTAAAGCCCATCGAATTGAGGGCGACGGCTGCCGGCACCTTGTTGCGGGGAACGATATCGCCGACGGAGGCTTGCCATGACGGGCTGTTGAGCGCGGTGCCGCTGTCGATCAGGAAGGTGAAGGCGAGCAGCGTCCACGGCGTGATCAGGCCTGAATAGGTGAACAGGGTCAGAAGCACCGACACCACCAGCATGAAGGTCTGGGCGACAAGCATCACCTTGCGCCGGTCGAAACTGTCGGCGATGGCGCCGGCTACGAGTGCAAACAGCATGATCGGCAAGGTGGTCGAAGCCTGGACCAGGGCCACCTGATAGGGCGAGGTGGCGATCGTGGTCATCATCCAGGCGGCGCCGACACCCTGGATCAAGCCACCGAAATTCGAGACGAGACTTGCGCCCCACACGGCGCGGAAAATGCCGTGCCGGAAGGGCGCCAGCGCCGAGACGCTCTCGCTGTCCGGCTTTTCGTCAATCATTTGGGGTTCCTGCCATGTCGTGCCTGCTCGTCAGACAATCCGTTTGCGCAGACCGTTTGCCGAAAGTAGGGCATGGCGCCGCAAAGGGCAAAAAAGCGCATGGTCCAACAATGGGATAGAGGCGGTCCAGGCCTTGTCCGCCGTGGGTCCGGAGGCGCCGCGGGGATCGGCGGCGTCTGTCCTCAGACAATTGCGAACGGCATGCCGCGGCACACCATCCTGGAACAGGCTCAGAAGCCGTTCTGGATGCGCTCGAAGATGACGTTGGTGAAGGCCGATATCTGGCTGCCGATGAAGGGACCGGTCAGCGCCACCACCAGCATGATGGCGACGATCTTCGGCACGAAGGTCAAGGTGATCTCCTGTACCTGCGTCAGCGCCTGGATGAGGGCGATGCCGATGCCGACCGCCATGGCGACCAGCACCACCGGAGCGGACGCGACGAGCACCGTCCACACCGCGTACTGGACGATGTCGAGAGCGTCGGCCTCATTCATGGGACTGGCTCTCTGTCGAAAGCGTCAGCTTGCTGCCTTGACCGAGACTCCCGGACCGACGGCGACTTCGGTGCCGTTCTGCAGCACGGCGATGAGACCGTTGCTGGCGAGGCGCACCGAAGCCACGGTGCCCGTGGTCAGGCCGTCGGCGGAGGTGATCGAGCGCCCGATCAGTGCGTCGGCCTGCGACAGCGCCGAGGACTGCATGATCTGATTGAGCTTGGTGTTGGTCTGCACCGACTGCTCGACCTGAGAGAAGGTGGCGAGCTGGGCGACATATTGCGTCGAATCCATCGGCTTGGTCGGATCCTGGTTCTTCATCTCGGCGATCAGAAGCTTCAGGAAGGACTGGTAGTCGACCGCTGTCTTCGAGGTCGAGGCCGTGGCCTGATTGGCGCCGGTCGGAATCGTCGTCGTCATGTCCACGTTCATCAGTATCGTGCTCCCACGGCCAGCGGGCGCTCGGCACCCGAAACATCGTCATTGCCACCCAGCGCGCGGCGTTCGAGCGGATAAAGCGCGCGGATCGCCTTCAGCGCCTCGTAGATATGATCCTCGCCGACCATGCGGTCGATCTGTTTCAGCGCGCTGCAGATCTGGGTGTCCTCGAAGCTTGCCAGAAGCAGCGGCAGCGAACGGCGGAACATGTCGCGCGCGGCGGCGGCGCCGGCCGGGTTCATCAGCATGACCTGCAGGATGAAATAAAGCTGCTTGAGCGGCGTCGAGGCATCGTCGGCCTGGATCACGTGGCTTTCGAGCAGGAACTGGACGTCGTTCATCAATTCGACAGTGACCTTGCGGTCGACCCGGATGACGGCGCCGTTGATGTAGATCTTTTCGTTCGGCTTCAGCGATATCTTCAGCGTGTTGGTCATTGAATGCCGTCCCTGATGATCTGGGACACCTCGATCAACCCTTCGAAATTGTTGGTGCGGCCCTGACGGATGTCCTCCGCCTCGCGCAGCAGCCACAGGCCGATGGAAATGAGGTTGGCGCGCAGTTCCTTGGGCAGGGCGTTGTCGCTGGAGCCAAGATCCTCGACGAAGGCGGTCCAGACGCGGTTGGTGAAGTGAAGCGCCTCGATCGCTTCCATGGAATCGTGGCCGGCCGCTGCTGCCGCCGCCAGCATGTCGATCGAGCGGGTCAGAAGCTCCCGCTCGCGGTCCTTCGCGTCGGCAACGGAGTTGCTCTGGATGTCGGCGTAGGAGAATTGGTACATCGTTGGGGCTCTACCGTTCCGTTAAGCGTTGTCAGGTCAGGTAATTCAACAGGCTGAGCTGCTGCAGGCGTGCGGTCAACGCGAAAGACGTTTCGATGTGCTGTGTCAGGTCCGCGACCCGTGTCGCGGCTGCCGCCGGATCGACGGCTTCCAGATCGAGAATGTGCCGTTCGAAAAGGTCGACCTGCGTTTTCATCCGATCGTTGGCATCGGAAACCCGCTTCTGGACGATGCCGGTCTCGGATTGAAGCTGGCCAATGCCGCTCAGCGCTGCGCCGACCAATGTGGTGGAGCGGCTGACAACCGTATTCTTCGCCGCCTGGCTGATGTTGCTGGACATCAGGCTGCTGACCATGGCTGCGGCCATGGCGAGTTTCTGAATGCCATCGCTGTTGGCGCTGGTCGAAGTCGGTGTGGTTTCGTTGAGTGCGATGCGGCTGACGATCTGCTGGTCGGTGGCGTTCGACCAGTCGCCCTGCCAACCCGCGCCCGTGAACAGCGGCGCGACATCGTTGGTGATGAAATCGTCCATCTGGGCGGCCGTGATGTTGGCCGCTGCCGGGTCGTCCTGGGTGAAACCGAAATTGGTGAGGAAAGCGGTATCGAATGCAGCCTTGGCGGGAGAGCCGGCAGCCGTGAAATCGTTGATCGGCTTGACGTCGGTGTTGGTGCCGGCAAACAGATATTCACCATTGACGCTGGTGTTGAGGATCGAGGTCAGCTGCTGGATGGTCGCCTTGCCGGAGTCCCGGGTGAGGCTGTTGGACGAGTCGCTTGAGGAAGCGGTGGTCAGGGCGGACAGGAAGGTCTGAGCGGCGCCGGAGAGCTGGCCAAGCGAGGTCTGTGTCGAGGAAAGCCTCGCGCCGACCAGGCCGTTGGAATCGATAATGACGTTGAGCCGGTCGAGATCGCGCGAGAAGGTGACGGACTGGGCGGTGCGCCCTCCGAGAGCCAGCCCGACATCGGCGACCCTGCCGGTCGACGCTTCCTTCGTGGCTTTGACGAGTTCGGCCTGCATGCGCATCTGCTGGGAGCGCATGGCATTGGAGATTGCGGCCGAGGAGACTGAAGTCATGGAATTATCCCACCGCGTTGAGCAAGGCCGTCAGCATGTCGTCGACGGTTTTCATCATCCGGGCCGATGCCTGGTAGGTGTGTTCGAGGTCGAGCAGCAACGACATTTCCTGATCGACATTGACCCCGGTCGCGTTGGACAGCGCCTCTGCGCTGCGCGATGCCAGTGCTTCCTTGGCATCGGAGGCGGTCGAAGCCTGCTGGCGCACGCCCTCGAACCAGCCGATCGAACTGGCGGCGTAGTCGGATACGCTGGAGGTTGCCGAAACGCCGGCGGCGGGGTCGAAAGTCATCGGCTGGTCGAGCCGGTCGCCATAGGCGACCAGAAGGGTGGAATAGGACGCGCCGCCGCCGGTGTTGGCGACATAGGCTGCACCATTGGCACCGCCGTCACGCAGCAGCGTCGGATTGCCGCCGGTGCTCGGGTCCATCGCCGAATTGACGCGGATGGACGCGGCAAGGCCGTTGACCAGCGTGCCGGCGGCCGGCACGGCCGGCGCTCCCGACCAGGTGAACAGGCCGGCGGCATTGGCCATCGCGGGTGCGGTCTCGGCAAAAGCGGTGATCAGGCCACGCGCGGTCTCGTCGAGCTGGCTCTGCATGGTCGAGGCGACGCCGTCGCGCAATTGCAGCAGGCCGGCAAGCGTGCCGCTGGCGCTGGTGTTGCCACCGGCTCCCGCCGAGATCGGCACGTTGTCGATGTAAACGGCATTGCCGGCGGCACCCGCGGTATAGCCTGCCGACGCCGCGAAGGTGACCGTGCGCGGTATCGTCTCGAACAAAGTCGTTCCGTCGCCGGTGGTGATGACCATGTCATTGTCGCCTCGCGTGAAGGTCGACACCGGGACATAGTTCGAAATCTTCTTCAAAAGCGCGTCGCGCTGGTCGAGCGCATCGGAAACGTCGGTGCCGGAACGGGTTCCGGACATGACCGCCGTGTTGGCATCCTGGAACTGGCTGAGCAGCGAGTTCAGGTCATCGACGGCGGTGGCGATCTGGCCGTCGGTCTGGGTGCGGAAATCCTGGACGGCCTTGGAGCCCTCGTTGAGCGAGCGCACGACCTGTTTGGCGGCGTCGATAACCGAGGCGCCGAGGTTCTGGTTCGACGGCGAGGTGGCGTAGAGCTGCAGCGCCTGCTGCAGGTTGGCGATCGCGGTCGAGGGCGAGGACGCATTGTCGACGCCATTGACCGCAACGCCCAGCTGATCCATGCCGCTGTAGAGCGCGTTCTGCCCGCTCCAGGCCGATAGCGCGCCGAGATTCTGGCGAAACAAAAGCTCGTTGGCTGCGCGCTGGATATCGACCGAACGCGCGCCCGGCGCCGTGCTGGTGACGACGGCCTGGCGCCGCGAATAGTCCGGGTTGGAGGCGTCGGCGACGTTGCGCGAGACAACGCTTGTCTGTCGCGCGGTGTTCATAAGCGCCGACTGGGCGATACTCAATGCGGTAGACAGTGACATGCGGGTCTTTCGCGGGCGACGCCCGTCTTATCTCTTCAGGTTGACAAGGACGTCCATCAGATCGGAACCGGTCTGGAAGACTTTCGAATTGGCGGTGTAGCTGCGCTGCGCCGCGATCATGTTGGTCAGTTCTTCGGCGATGTCGACGTTGGAATTCTCGAGCGCGCCGGAGATGATGGAGCCGAGTTTGCCTTCATTGGCAAAGCCGACACGAACCGCGCCGGACTCGGTGCCCTGCGAATAGACGTTGCCGGGCAGCGCGGTGAGCTGGTCCGGGCTCTGCACGTCGGCCAGCGGAATCTTGTAGAGCGGCTTGGTCGAACCGTCCTTGTACTGTGCGTAGATGGTGCCGTCCTTGCTGATCTGGACCTTGTCGATGGTGCTCGGCGCGTTGCCGTTGACCTGGGCATCGGAAACCGTGAAGCCGGCGCCAAGCTGGGTCAGCGCAGACAGATCGAGATTGAGGGTGGCGCCGTTCGGCACGGTAAATGAAACGCCGGTGGGCGTGCCGGTGAGCTTGCCGGTGGTGGTGTCGAAGGTCAGGTTGGCCGAGCCCAGCAAGCCGCCAGCGGTGTAGGGGAACGATGTTCCAGCGGTGGCCTTCGACTGATCGAAGACCGCCACCTGCCAGGTGCCGGCGCCGGTGTTGGTGAAATAGACGTCGAGCAGCTTCTTGTTGCCGAGATTGTCGTAGGCGACCATCGAGGATTTCGACGTGTATTGCGCGGTCGCAGCGTTGGCGGCGGGCAGGTTGGCGGTCGCGACCGGTGTCGCGCCGGCCGGCAGGTTGCCGGCATAGCTGCCCTCGGTGCTCGGCGTTGCGGTCATTCCCTGGTCGGAGATGACAACCGGGACCAACCCCTCGAAGCCATTGACCGTCGCTGCCGGTACGCCGTTGTCGTAGCTGTACGCCATCAGCTGGAAGCCGGCCGAGTTGACCAGTCTGCCCTGACCGTCGGGAACGAAAGCGCCGGCCCGGGTCAGGTAGGGGGTGCCGCTCGGATCCTGGACGACAAAGAAGCCATCGCCGCTGACGGCAAGGTCGGAAACCGAGGTCGTGTACTGAAGCACACCCGGATCGCTGACCGCCTGGCGGATCGTCGTGGTGACGCCGCCAGAATTGTAGGCACCGCCGGTCGACGGCATGACCAGCGTCGAGAATTCGGCGGAGGAGCGCTTGTAGCCGGTGGTGTCGGAATTGGCGATGTTGTCGGCGACCGTCGATAGGCGGTTTGCCTGGGCGTTCATGCCGGAAACGCCGGTCCGCATCATTCCGTAGAGGCTCATCGAAACGTCTCCGCTGTGTCCATGCTGCTGGCTACGAGGCTACGCATGTTTTCTTGCGCGAGGCTGGCGCGGCGCTGCATCAGAAGACGAGCCGGTAGCCGAGGAAACGCTTGGAATCGATCGGGTCGGTGCCCAGCTTCTCGCGCAGCTTCTTGCGCAGTTTGCTGATGTGGCTTTCCACCACGTTCTCCTCGACCTCTTCGTCGAAGATGCCGTAGATGGCGTTGAAAACCTGGGTCTTGGTGACACGGCGCCCGCGATTGCTCGCCAGATATTCGAGGATGCGGCGTTCACGGCGCGGCAGGGGGAGGGGCTGACCGTCGATCTCGGGGTCGCGGCCATCCATGAAGATGCGCATGGCGCCGATCTCGGTGTAGGCGACGTCTTCCTGGGCGCGGCGGCGGATGGCGGTGATGCGGGCCAGGATCTCGCGGATATGGACGGGCTTGCGAATGACGTCGTCGACGCCGCTCTCGAACAACCGGAGCGTGTTCTCCAGCGAATGCTGTTCGCTGAGCGCAATCACCGGGGCGCCGGTGCGGTCGCGGATCTGGCGCGGAGAGATGGAGCCTTCACGGCAGTCGCCGATGAGGAAGGCCCGGACCGAGCGCAGATCGGTGTCGGCGGCCGAATTCACCCACTCACCGAATTCGCCGGATGCAAAGCCTGCACAGGCGATGCCCTCACGATCGAAAAGTGAATTGTATCCCTCTGTTACGAGCTCGCGCTCGTCAACGATCACAATCATCGGCCCCGCCTTCCGAATCAAATCATTTGCCCCGTGAAGAGAGGCGTATCCGCTGGCGGGAATCCTGAACAACCGTCATTTCTTGTAGCTAGTTTCTTGGGAGTCTGGAATCGTTTCGGTTGCATTAGCGGGCGGCCAGATGTGCTTTCGGCGGCAAGTTCTGACCAAGTCAAACCAACAATTCGGGTTGTACGGTTTGTCTATTAGTAACGGGAAATGCGCTTACGGGTTGCAGAAGCCGCGGGCGTTCGTAGTCCATTTTCCAAAGCCGGTGGCGACCATGTTGGCAATGACGCGGCAGACATAGATCTTCTGCGCCGGGTCGTTGTCGGGACCGGCATGATAGCGGGCCACGGCCATAGACCAGGTCTCGTGACGGGCATGAAGGCTGGCCAGGAAGCGCGCCGCATAGTCGACGTTCTGGCGTGGGTCGAGCATGTCCTCGACGCTGCGAAAATGCGATGCATGGTAGTGGTGATTGATCTGCATGCAGCCCAGATCGATCAGGGTCTTGCCCTCGCGCCGGGCATTGGCGAAGGCGGCAAGGGCCTCGGTCCGGCTCCTCGGAAAGACTGCTTTTCCTTCTATATTCAAGGCATTGGGTTGAAGGCTGCCCTTGTTTCCGGTCTCCGTCAGGCCAACGGCATAGAGGATGCCGGCGGGTACGCCATAACGATCGGCGGCGCGCAGGATCTCCGGCTCGCAGGGATTGGCCGCGGCTGCGGCGGCGTTTGCCGCGCTAGATAAAGATATCGCCGCCAGCGCTCTCGCGAGCAGGCGAAGTGCCGCGGCCGTAGTCCTGCGCGTCATCGTTGCGTTTCCCTGAGGATTGCTGGCCCGGTTGCTGGCCGCCGGCTCCACCATTGCCGCTGCCCGAATTCCCCGGTTGAAAGGATGCTGGATCGCGGCCCGTCGCCGCCGCCATAGGAGCGGTTGCATCCGCCCGGGTTGTAGCGGGAACTGCTACCGAAGGTTGCAGTATCGTGACCTTGTCAACCTCGAAG
>NZ_RZOL01000228.1:0-9878 GCF_004022985.1 Mesorhizobium sp. M7A.F.Ca.ET.027.02.1.1
CTGCGGCCCATAGATGAAGAAACCGGCGCCTAGCTGGTTCACGCCCGCCTGCAGGAAAGAGGCGGCCGGATCAGCGTCCGGCGCGCCAGTTGCGGTCAGGAGCGAGAAGATCGTTCCGATCGACACGTTGGTGTCGATGTTGGACGAGCCGTCGAGCGGATCGATCGCAATGGCGAGTGGCGCTTGCCTGTCGAGCAGGACCGGCTGCTCCAGTTCCTCGGAGGCGTAAAGCGCGACCGGTGCGCGGCGCATGGCGTCGAGGAAGATGTCGTCGGAGAAGACGTCGAGATCCTTCTGGACGTCGCCATCGGCATTGGCGCCACGGGTTTCGGCAAAGGCGGCGCCGAGCACCCCTTGATTGATGGTGTTGCGGACCTTGATGGCGGCCTGTGTCAACTGACGGACGGTCGTCACAACTCCCGAGCGGAATTCGTCAGGCTGGCCGAGATAGGAGTTCAGAAAAGCGTCGAGCGTTGCCGCTGGCATCGTAACCTCCCGGTCCGGCCGCATCTCCTCGGAGCGGCTGGACTGGAGGAATGGAAACAAACGTCGCGAGATAAGTAAAATTCAATAACTTTACCTAGCCACTAAAAATAATTTAGTATGCGGCATGAGGAACCTCACGCTCAAGCATTTCAAGACCGTCCAGGCAATCATCAAGTGCGGCAAAATTGTCAGCGCGGCCAAGATGTTAGGCCTGTCTCCTCCAGCGCTGACAATCCAGTTGCGGCAAGTGGAGGAAGAATTCCAGCTGGCTCTGTTCGACCGAACGTCGGACGGCATGCGTCCCACTGCCGCAGGTCGGGCTTTCGTCGAGACAGCGCAGGCTATCGAGGAGCATCTCGGTTTGCTCGAAGACAAGATGGATGCCATCAAGGGCGTACGCACCGGCAGCTTGAGGCTCGGCGTCGTTTCCACCGCCAAATATTTCGCGCCGCGGCTGATGGCTGCGTTCATGAAGGACCATCCCGACATCGACATGCGGCTTGCCATCGGCAACCGCGCCCAGACGATCGACAACCTCAGGAACCACGACATCGACATCGCGCTGATGGGGCGCCCGGCGAAAGAGGTTCCGGTGCGTGCTTCGGTCTTCGGCGATCACCCGCTGGTCATCATCGCGCCGCCCGACCATCCGTTGGTCGCGGCGCGAGATATCTCCAAGGAGCGGATCGCGGAGGAGCATTTCCTTATTCGCGAGCCCGGCTCCGGAACCCGCATCTCGTTGGAAATATTCCTGAGCGACGTGCCTGGGCGCATCGACGACCTTGGTGTCGAGATGGCCTCGAACGAAACGATCAAGCAGGCGGTGATGGCTGGTCTGGGCATCGCCTTCATCTCTGCCCACACCATCGCTGCGGAAACCGAAGCAGGCCGGCTTGTCATCCTCGACGTTGTCGGCATGCCGATCCGCCGGCAATGGTTCTCGGTGATGCGAACCGATCACGCAATCTCGCCGGCCATGGCCACGTTCAACGATTTCCTGATGCGCAAGGGCGCGATGTACCTGCCCCTTTTCGGAAAGCTGTATCCAGACAAGGCGGGATGACATTTTACGAACGCAACGGATGAAAGTCCGGTGGAGAACGCCCGCGATCGTTGGTGTTATATAAGCGATATGTTATGTTGCAGTGCGAAAGAGCGGGGGCCACGTCCTTTCACACCCGTAAGCGATCTGTATGTGCAACCCCTGCAGACTGTTCGGAAACCTCCCGGGTAGGGTTCGGGAATTCGATGGGGAAAAGGGGTAATGCTTTACACACTCGTTATGATGGTCTGTCTGACGGATGTACCGCGGACCTGCGAACAACGCGAACAAATGGTAGAGGGTCTGGCGATGAATCCCGGGACTGCCTTCATGCAGGCGCAGCCGCTGGTGGCTCGGTGGATCGAGACGCATCCCGGTTATTTCGTGCAGCGCTGGCGTGTGCTGCCTGGCAGGGGGTCATGAGGCAGGCGGCCAAGGTCTATTTCTTGACGACGAGCGTTTCCGAGACGGTCTTCGACAACTGGTAAAGCCGCTGCTCGATTATCGTGGGCACATCGCAGACATAAGTCAGCGACTGGACCCGTTCGGTGAAAATTCGCGTCGCGAAATTCAGCTGGTCGGTTCGCCGTTCGACTTCGTCCGGATCCGCATCGGCCTTGGCGCGCAGCGCGTCGACTTCGGATGCTTCCTTGCGCAACTGTGCCGCCATTTCGAGCTGTTTGTGCGCATAGCGGGAGATGCCGGAGATCACGTGCGAACGCTCGGCGTCCATATGGTCGAACATTCCCTGCACCAGCATCGTCATTTTTGGTGCGACCTGTTCGGGCGGCAGGGAAGTCGCGAAATCCTTGATCTCTTTCTGGGCTTCGGCAATCGGCGTCCGCCGGGCTGCCACCGCCTCGACAAGCGCCGACACACGGGCATCCTTCGCCCAATCTTTCGCGGTCGCGGGAAGCTCCGGCCCATTCCAGATCTGGCCAAGCGAGAGCCGTGGCACCTTACGCTGTATGCAGGGCCAGTCGGGATCGGTGTTTGCCGCGCCGGCGCCTCCCATGAAGGCAAGCGTGGCGACCACAACGAGAGTGTGAACAAGTCTCATTCGCGCCATCAGGCGTTTCCTCCCATGTCCTGCTTGCGGATCACCAAACCGCGCGAAGGGTCGTATGCGATGATGGCGCCGCCCAGAAACAGCAGCGTGCAGCCGGCCACGATGCCCAGCGACAGCCATTCGATCTGCCCGTAAAAGGCAAAGCGGATCAGTTCGACGGCATAGGTGAACGGGTTGCAGAGGCAGATCTTGTAGAGCAGCGGGCTCGCCTCCTGGATGCGCCACAAGGGATAGAGCGCCGGAGACGCGAAATAGCCGGGAAAGATGACGAAGTTCATGATGCCGGCGAAGTTTTCGAGCTGCTTGATCAGCGAAGACAAGAGCATGCCGAGCGCGCAAAGCATCATGCCCGACAGGAACAGTGCCGGCAGCACATAGAGGTAGCCGAGTGGCGGCGCCTTGACTCCCCACAACCAGGCAACGATCAGGAACGCGTAGACCTGCACGATCGATACGGCCACGCCCGCGAGCATCTTCGACACCAGCAGGAACCAGCGCGGAAACGGGCTGACCAGCAGGATGCGCATGTTGCCCATCTCGCGGTCGTAGACCATCGACAGCGAAGACTGCATGCCGGAAAACAGCAGGATCATGCCGCAAAGGCCCGGCGTGATATAGACCTCGTAGAGCACATACGTCTTGTAGGGTGGGATGATCGACACGCCGAGCACCTGGCGAAAGCCGGCGGCGAAGATGAACAGCCAGACGAGCGGCCGGACCAGCGAGGAAATGAAGCGTTCGCGCTGGTGCAGGAAGCGCAGGCACTCGCGCAGGACGACACCTTTCAGGCAAATGAGATAGTGGCGCAGGCCGAATGGCTCAGACCTCACCGGCATGATGCCGGCGAGCTTTCCAGGCATCGCAGGAGCGCTCATGGCGACGTCTCCGCCATGCCCGCCGCATCGACGCGGCTGAGCTTCGAAAAGGTTTCGCGAATCGAATTTCCACCATTCGCACGGATCACATCCGACACCTTGCCGCTCGCGACCAGATCACCCCGCCGCAGTATGACGACATGGTCGGCGTCTTCGACTTCGTCGATCAGATGCGTGGCCCAGAGCACGCCGATGCCCTCGGCTTGGACGAGCTTGCGGATGGTGGCGAGGATGCCCGCGCGAGACTCAATGTCGAGGCCTACGGTCGCCTCGTCAAGCAGGAGCAGGGAAGGGCGGTGCAACAGCGCCCGGGCGATTTCGATG
Organism: Mesorhizobium sp. M7A.F.Ca.ET.027.02.1.1; assembly: GCF_004022985.1. Classification (NCBI taxonomy): domain Bacteria; kingdom Pseudomonadati; phylum Pseudomonadota; class Alphaproteobacteria; order Hyphomicrobiales; family Phyllobacteriaceae; genus Mesorhizobium; species Mesorhizobium sp. M7A.F.Ca.ET.027.02.1.1. Next base: position 3,797 of record NZ_RZOL01000228.1, read on the forward strand.
CGCCGCATCTGACCGCCGGAGAGGCTGCGTGCTTTGTCATGCTGGCGGCCCTGCATGTCGACCGTTTCAAGCAGCGCGGCAATGCGCTGGCGAGCTTCGCGTCCGCCAATGCCATGCAGCGAGGCGTGGTATGAGAGGTTCTGGTAGACGCTGAGGTCGAGGTCGAGCGTGCGTGCCTGGAACACGATGCCGACGCGTCTGAGTGCTCCGCCGGATGCGCGGCGGATGTCATGGCCGAAGATGCGGATCGATCCGTGACGCGTGTCGTAGAGGTGGCTTATCAGTGAGAACAGCGTTGTCTTGCCGGCCCCGTTGAGGCCGAGCAGAACGGTGAAAGTCGCCGGCGCGATCGAGAAGGAGACGTCGTTGAGCGCCCGCTTCTGGCCATAGGAATGGCTGACGGCACCGACATCGAGCGCCGCCACCTCTTCTCCCGGACCGCTTTTCCTCATATGCTGCATGCCGGGCCGCTCCTTCAGGACGCGTTGGCTATCTGGCGCCTTGATCGCCTTTTGTCTCACTTGATCGTAATCTTGCCCTTCAGTCCCTTGTCGGCAAGGTCGGGAACCGACCAGGTATATTCGCCCGGGCGAACGGTATGGAACTGCACCTGGATCGTCCCCGCGTCGTCGAATTCCAGCCAGGCTGGTCCGCCGTCCATATGCACTTCCAAATCGTTGATGACGATCTGGTCCATCCAGACATTGCGGAAGAGGTCGGTGACGAATTTGTACTCGAAACCGCCCTTGGAGGTGATCTTCCAGCGATAGCCCTGGCCGGCGATCAGCTCGAAATCCTTCTGATTGACGGCGCAAGTGGAATCGGCCGAACCAATAATCAGTTCCGGCAGGTTCTTGCTGGCACGCGACGGTTTTGGTGTTGCGTCGTCGGCGCTTGCTCCGGTCGGAGCAAGGACGAATCCGGCGAGGGCGGCGAAGAAAAACCTGCGGAAAAGTTTCATGTCTTGAGCCTCCCGATGATCAATGTCTGCTATTTGGGCGAAATGACCACACCCCAGGGCTGCTGGCCCACGGTGAGCGATTGGACCGGCTCGTCGGTGGCCGTGTCGATGAAGGTGATATCGTTGGAATTGCCATTCGTGGTGATCAGCGTTTTCTGGTCGGGCGTGAAGGCCAGATGCCAGACGCGCTGGCCGACGAGGATGTATTTCTCCACCTCGTAGGTGTCGGTATTGATCACCGCGACATGGTTCGCCGGGCCGAGCGCGACATAGGCTTTCTTGCCATCGGCGGTGATGGCGATGCCTACCGGCTGGATGGTTTCGGCCCGCAGTCCCTGAATCGCGAACTGGATCTTCTTCACCACTTCGCGTTTGGCGTTGTCGATGACGCTGACAGTGCCACCGACCTCGGCGCTGACCCAGACCTGGGAGCCGTCGGGCTTGAAGTCGGCGAAGCGCGGGCGCGTGTCGACCAGCACGTTGTCGGTCACCTCATGCGTGCTGGTGTCGATGAAATGCGCCATGCTGGTGGTTTCCGAGGTGTTGACCATGGTCTTGCCATCGGGGCTGACACCCATGCCTTCCGGTTCCACACCGACCGGAATCTCGGCCAGGACCTGCTTGCTTTCGACGTCGATGGCGGTGACGAGATTATCGTCCTCATTGGCGACATAAAGCGTCTTGCCGTCCGGCGAGAGCACGAACAATTCGGGATCGGGGCCGGATGGCAGCGTACCGACGATTTCAAGCGTCGCGGTATTGATGATCTGGACCGTATCGTCATCGCTGGCGCATAGGTAGACGAACTTGCCGTCATGCGAGATGGTGATGCCGCGCGGTCTCTGGCCGACTTCAACTGTCTTCACCACCTGCATCGTCGCCGTGTCGACGACGGTCATCGTGTTGTCCTTCTCGTTGGAAACGTAGGCCGTATAGGCCGATGCCGGACTGGCCGTCAGGCCGGCCGCGAGAATGGCGAATGCGCAAGCTCGTTTCTGCACGCAAATTCCTCCCGATTGACTCTACTTGAGAGCGCATTTCGTTTCCGGCTGATCGACACCGAGCGTGTCGAGTTCGGAGACTTGGTGAAGATAGCCCTCTTGTGGCGATGTCGAGACGACGGACTTGGTATCGCCAAGCAAGATCGGCTGGCGAAGCTGGAGGTTCCATTTGCGGAAGGTCAGCTTCTGCCCCTTGAAAGCAGCAACCGAAAAGTCGTCCGAGCGCATGTAGTCGCTGATCTTTTTCGCATCGTCGCCCTTGGTGCGCGTGGTGGCCTCGCCGACGGCACGCACCGCTGTCCAGGCCGACATGTCCTTTGAAAGCATCCGCCGGCTCGCCGTCTTCAGGAAGCGGCTCTGCATCTGGATGCCGCCCCATTGTTCGCTGGCGGGATGCCATGACGATGCAACCAGACCGGCGGTGCCGGCGACCAGCCGCGGCGTCCAGGTGCGATAGGGCACGTAGGTCCCGAAAACCTCGCTTTCGTCGGCGACAAGCACCACGTCATGCTCCGGGAGATCTTGCGTGAACACGGAAATCTGCTGCTGTATCTGCGTTGCGCCGGTGTCGGTGCGCCTGGCTGTGCCGGTATCCTTGAATTCCTTCTCGGCGACGATCTGGCCGCCGAAGCGGGTTGCCGCGCGGCGCAACGCATCGGCGTAGAGACGATCCTGCTCATGCGATCCATAGAGCAGCACCCAATTCGGCCACTTCTTCACCATGAGATACTGCGCCAGCGCATCGGCCAGCATGCTGCGCGTCGGCGCGATATGGAAAACGTTGATGCGGCAGTCCTCCTCGCGAAGGCTGTCGTCGGTGGCGCCGACGTTGAAGATCAGCACGCCTTTGTCGCGGGCGATGTCGGCGATCGACAGCAATTGTTTGGCTGAAAGATCGGCGACCACATAGTGGTCGCCCTTGGCGATCATGCCTTCGAATGCCTGAACCGCGTCGCCGTCGGGCTTGATCTCGGTCACGTCGAGGCTGAATTTCTGGTTGGTGAACTTTCCGGTCGTATTGTTGTCGCCGATCGCCACCTCGGCGCCGGCGACACCTTCGTCACGTGGCGGCAGGTCGAGCATGGAAAGCGTCAATTGCGGTGCGTAGGCCCGCAAATAGCCTATCTTGATTTCGGTTGTCTTTTTTTCCGGCTTCGCCACCGTTTCCTGGCCTGTCGCGTCGGAAACGTTGACGGTCAGGGAAAAAAAGCACAAAAAGGCAGCGAGAGTGCCTGGCACCGCGCTCGTCATCGATAGTAATTACCCATTCTTGCGCAAAGGTTCGACGGTTGCCGGACCCGCGCCAAGTCAAGGTGCCCATGATCAACTTAGCCGACCCGCAAAATTTATCAAACCCTATCGGAAGACTTTTCGCGCCTGCCAGAACGGTGCGGAAGGTCGCCAGCGTCGATTCGCATGGCAACACCGGCGAGACGTGGCGCAGGGGGATCGACTGCCTCTATAAAAACGTCTTGTCCTCCAAACTGGAGAAACTGTTCAAATGACCAGAATGCTGGCAAGCGTCACCGGCATCGAAGAGGCGGAGATCGCTCTTTCTGGTGGTGTCGACATCGTCGACCTGAAGGACCCGAAGGCGGGAGCTCTGGGCGCGGTGTCCACGGAAACCATGCGCCGAACGATTTCGTTCATCGCTGGTCGGGCTCCGGTCAGCGCGGTCTGCGGCGACCTGCCGATGGAGCCCGAAACGATCCGCATCAAGGCCGAAGAGATCGCGGCGACCGGCGTCGACTATGTGAAGATCGGATTTTTTCCTTCGGCAAATATCTCCGCCTGCGCACAGGCGCTCGAACCGCTCGCCGCACGAACGAAGCTGATTGCCGTGCTGTTTGCCGATCTGGCGCCGGACTTCGAACTTCTGCCGATATTCGCCAGGCATCGCTTCCATGGCGTGATGGTCGATACCGCGCAAAAGGGGAAGGGCCGGCTGCTCGATCATCTGCCGCCGGAGCGTATTCCGGGATTCGTCGATCGCACGAAATCGCTCGGTCTGATTGTCGGCCTGAGTGGATCGCTGGAAGCTCCGGATATTCCGCGCGTCTTGCCTTTTGCTCCCGATTTTCTCGGCTTTCGGGGGGCGCTGTGTGGCCATTCCGGTCGCACGAGTTCGATCAGCGCCGAGGCGGTCTCGCAGATTCGCGAGTTGATCCCGGCGGAATCCGGGACCGGCGGTCAATCGAGTATCGACTATCGCCTGTTGGCGGCGAGAGGCTATTCGCCGGACACCGACCCGACACTGGGCACGGACAGGATTTTTGTGCGGGATTTTGTTCTGCCGGTCCAGATCGGTGCCTACAGCTTCGAGCATGGCCATACTCAAAAAGTGCGCTTTGATGTGACCGCCGACGTGCTGCAAATTACCGACCATCCCGAGGACATGCGCCATGTGTTCTCCTACGACATCATCATGGACGGCATTCGCACCATCGTCGCCCGAGGCCATATCCAGCTCAGCGAGGCTTTGGCCGAGCAGGTGGCAGCGCACGTCTTGGAGAACCAGCGTGTCGTGCGCGTCACGGTAAGGGTGGAAAAGCTCGAGCTCGGCCCTGGCGGCGTCGGCGTCGAGATCGAACGCAAGCGCCAATCGGCGGGACGCGGCGCTGCCTCCGGCACTGCCGGCCGAAAAGACCGGAGCGTTGTTTTCCGGCCGCGCCAGGAGCGCCCCCAAATGCTCCGACGGGCCATCGTCAAGCTTGGCGGCAGCACGGCCCATGCGGCGGAGATGAAGAGCTGGATCGCAGCGCTGGCGGGTTCCAGGCTGCCGATCGTCATCGTACCCGGCGGCGGCCTCTTTGCCGACCATGTGCGCGAGACGCAGACACGCATGGATTTTTCCGATACCGCCGCTCATGCCATGGCGATCCTGGCCATGGAACAGTTCGGCCATGTCATCCTCGACCGGGACGAAAGGCTGACGCCGGCACGGTCGCTGGACGAGATCGGGCGAGCGTTGGAGGCGGGCAAGGTTCCGGTGTGGCTGCCGTCATCCCTGGCACTGCCGGCGCTGGATGTTCCGGCCTCGTGGGACATTACCTCCGATTCTCTGGCCGCCTGGCTTGCAGGCAAGCTTGGCGCAAACGCGCTGTTGCTTATCAAGCAGACCGGTGCATTCTTCGACAGCGATACAGCTGACAGCCTGAGGACCCGAGGCATTGTCGACCCCGGCTTTGCCGCCATGCTGCCCGACGGCGTCGATTTCCATCTCGCCGGTCCGAAGGATGCTGCCGAGGCCGGCGCGATGCTCGCGTTGGGCAAGCTGCCCGGCACCAGGATCGTGGCTTCAACAGGGTCGTCGGCAAAGAAGGCGGGATAGCCGATGGTGAAGCTGCATGTGCCGCGCTGGGCATGGGTTTTGACGGGTTCCGGGCATTTCTTTACGGAGAGCTTCGCACTTGTTCGCCAACTCGAACATTGCGATGTCTTCGTGTCGAAGGCTGCCAACGAAGTGTTGCGCATGTACAAGCTCAAACTTGATTTCCCGGAGACGACGCGCGTGCTGCACGACAAGACCGCGAGTGCGATCCCTGTCGGCGAATTCTACCACGGTGTCTATCACACGGTCGTGGTGGCGCCGGCCACGTCCAACACGGTCGCCAAATGCGTGCATGGCATTTCCGACACGCTCGCCACCAATGTCTTTGCCCAAGCCGGAAAGTGCCGTGTGCCAGCCATCGTCTTTGCTTGCGACACCGCGCCGGAACTCGAGACCCAGGCACCGCACGGGCTGGTCAAGGTCTATCCGCGCAGGATCGACCTGGAAAATACCAAGCAGTTGAAGAGTTTCGAGCGGACCCAGGTGGTCGAATCGCTCGCTGATCTCGAAGCCTCGCTCACACGGCGCCGGGCCGAACTCGCAAGCGATGGCTGAGCGGCTGGTTTTTCTTACCGGCCATCTGGCCAAGGCGCGGCTGGAACGGCTGCTGGCCGGGCTGGGCAGAACCGCATTCGCGTGGGAAATCGTCGACGTCGGCGTCAAGGTCGCCGCGCTGATGAGCGAGGAAATTGTGAAGCGTCGGCTCACTCTGACAGGAGACGTCGGCCGCGTCATCCTGCCCGGACGCTATCGGGGAAACATCGAGCACCTGTCGGAGCATTTCGGCGT